>CAZFSX010000366.1:0-2655 GCA_964522115.1 uncultured Pseudobdellovibrionaceae bacterium
AAAAGTCGATCAGGAAGATCCATGGATTTCGCCTTGCCCCGGCTGCCGTCTTCACCTATATTCAATTTTCTAAATAAGGAGGCCCTGTGTCTGAAAAAGTGAAACTCTCAAAAGATGGAAGCTCCATTGACTTCGTTCAATCGGATAATATCCCAACCTCTTTAAAGAAATTTCGCCAAAGCCCCGAGATTGAAGGCTTCTATCGCTTCATCTACGAAAATGACTTACAAAAAGAGGCCTTTGAAATTTTGGATTTGATCGTTGCAGGCCGTAAAGCCAAGAAAAAAGATGATCGCCAACAGTCCAAAGGCAAAGAAGCTCCAAAGATGATGGCTGGAAAATCATCTGCCGCTGCTGCCGCAAAAGCTCCTGTGAAAGTGGCTGCCAAAGTTGCCGTCAAGACAGCTGCCAAATCAGCTCCTTCGAAATTCACTCCAGCAAAAAAGAAGTAATCTTCTCTTTTCACCGTAGGACGGACTGGTAGTCCGTCCGCTCTGAATCCCTTCTGGGATATTTGATTCCTTCGCCGTCCCTGATTTCTTGCATAGACCCTGAAGAGTCTTTCTTCCAAAGGGGTTTCTATGAAAAACAAACAACTGAAAAAAAATAAGTCCCATCTGCAAAATCAACGAGGCCAAGGCTTGATTGAGTATTTGATCATTGTAGCGATCATCGCGATTGGAAGCATGGCTGTCATGAGAGTCGTTGGAAACAACCTTGGCGTACGATTTGCCAATATCGCCAAAGTCCTTGGTGGCTCCACAGAAGGCGTCCGCATTCAAAATGTGAATGCCAGTAAAGTCCACCAAAAAGACTTGACGGATTTTATGGATGGGGCTCGTGAAGATGCTCATCATGACGGACGAGACTCTGGCGAATGATGGCGTTCCTCCTGCCTTTTTCCAGAAAAAAAATTGCCACTCTTTCATGGAATCGAATTTTCTGTAGTCCTTCTTTCTGCTGCCATGGTCAGACCCTGCTTGAAGCCGTGGCTGTGATGTCGACTCTTCTGCTTTTTTGTGGATTTTTATTTTCTGTTCTTTTTTTAGGAAGCTCCAAAGCCCTTGCAGATATTTTGCTTCATGAAGCACTGTTGTGTTCTGAGATTGAACAGAGCTCGGATCGATGTCAAAGACAATGTCAGTCAGATTTAAAATCCAAGCTCGTCTTTTTGAAAGATCCACAAGTTCATATTCACGATCAGGGGTTTCAATGGAAAGGTTCTGTGGATTTTCAAATTCCCTGGGTCTGGAAGACAAAACTTCACCTTGAGCAAATTTTAACAAAGGATGATTGAATCATGAAGCCACGTCATCAGCTTCATCAAGAAAATGGTTTTGTAACAATTTTGATTCTTGGCCTTCTGCCAATTTTACTATCCACTTTAAGCATTTACTATCTTTCGACAACTTGGATTCATATGGATCTGAATGCGCATCAACTTTGCAGAAAAGAACTTTTACAGATCACTGGATCTGCCGCGGAAGACTTAGCATGGCTCATGGGACAAAATCTGAAATCCACGGAACTTCAAACCGAAAAAGTCCGACTGGAAAGAGCCTTGAATGTGGCCATTCTTCCCTGGGTCAAAGCTGCTATCAAAGCACGGTTAGCATTGATTCATATGCAACAACTAACATTGGAGCTTCAACAAAAAAGCCGCATTCAAAAAGCCAATGCAGATTTGACTGCAGGAATGCTTCGGGCCGAAAATCTTATCCAATCGTATTTAGAATCTACACTGAAAAGATTTCCCTTTTTCTATTCAGTGAAAAACTTTAAAACAAGAACTCAAAATCCCGCCTTGCAAGTGCGTCCGACAACAAAGCACCTTGCGCCCAACTATGGGACAAATCCCATGCTCCGTCAGGTCCAAAATCAAGTTTTAGAATGGACATACATTTTGCAGATAAAACCATGGCTAGTTCGCTATGGCTTTCATGATCAATACGTCTTTCACCAATCCTGTGAAGCCAGCATCGATGAAATCAAGGGAGGCACTTCATGGAAAAGGGTTCTGACAAAGGCCAGATACTGATCGAAATGTTGGCGTTCATGATTTTATTTACATTTTTTATGATTGCGATCAGCGAACAGCTGCGTTGGGCTGACAGCCAAAGGCAAAAAACAATTCAAAAGATCTACCCACAAAAGAAAGGGAATCTGAATGACAATCACTGAAATGTGGCAGCAGAAAATGACTCTTGAAAGTTTTCAAGAAAACTTCAAAGAATGGGTTCTTCTGCATCACAAGAAACTGCTTTTTTTGGGTATTTTCGTTTTACTGACTCTGTCTTTGATTTTTGAATTTTCACAAAATAAAAAAATGACCGGCGTTTCTGAACTGCCTGAAATGGAAAATGTGGATCAGTTTATTCCCGAAGGCTTTGCCTTGGTTCCCATCCAACTGATCAATGGGCAGGCTTTATCTCAAGCCATTGGAAGATATGGAATTGTTGATCTTTATTTGCCAGCAAAAGGTGGACGATCGGCGCAAAAAGTTGGCCATATGCTACGAATTTTAAAAATGAAGAATGATCCAACTCAGTTTCAAGTTTTGGCTCCAGAAATTGAAGTCAAAGAATTGGTCGAAGTCGCCAGTCCCTTATTTGCTGTCATTCAAAATCCTAAACTAAAAAAGACTTCGCAAATCAC
>CAZFSX010000367.1:0-2645 GCA_964522115.1 uncultured Pseudobdellovibrionaceae bacterium
CTCTTGGTTCAGGGGCCCAATTCGATTCGAGTTCCTAAAAAACTTTCTCTGCAAGTGGAAGGGCAGTTTGAAGAAAGTTTTTTACCCGTTCTTCAAATTTCAGATCAGGTGGCGTCGGAACTTTTTGAGAAATCAAAATTGGCTCCATTGAAAGATTACCAAGACCAAGCCGATCGAGGAATGGCTGTGACGGCACAACTGAAAGTCACTGGCCATGTGCGAGTGGATTTGAAAAAAGAAACAACCGAAAGTGAAAATCTGATTGCCAGTCAGATTCCTGGATTTCATCAAGGAATTGCATCTTTTCAAGGTCAAGAGGTGATGATCGGAGCCCATGCAGATCACTTGGGAAGGGGAGATCTTGGAAATAGTTTAGCTCGATCCTTCGAGGCTGGAAAAATTCATTTTGGTGCTGATGACAATGCTTCCGGCGTTGCGGTGGTGATGGAGTTAGCTCGCAAAATTTCCAAAACACCCATGGCAAAAAAGGTCAGTTTTGCACTTTGGTCAGGAGAAGAAATTGGGCTTCTTGGATCAAAATCCTACTTGAAAACTCGCGAAAAGAATCCTCCGAAGGCCTATATCAATTTAGATATGGTGGGACGTCTTCGTGACAAATTGCAGATTCAGGGTGTGGGATCATCCACGGTATGGAAGTCGTTCATTGAAGAGCTTCGTCCAAGTATTCCGACAACCTTGGTTTTGCAAGAGGATCCCTATCAACCCACAGACTCCATGGCTTTTTATTTATCAAAAGTTCCTGGTGTGAGTTTTTTCACAGGAGCTCATTCGGAATATCATTCTCCAAGAGATATGCCCTCCACCATTTCGACGGTGGGATTGGTTCAGGTTGCAAAATTTGTGGAGTCCTTCGCGCAAAAAACAATCACGGCCTCGAATATTCCTTTTGTTCAGATCGAGGGCAGTCGCAAAAATCTTGAGGGACGAAAATTTCGTTTGTATCTAGGAACGATTCCTGATTATTCCCAAGAAGGAGTCAAAGGCGTGCGGCTTCAAGGGGTTCAGAAAAATTCACCCGCCGAGCAGGCCGGCCTTCAGGAAAAAGATGTGATCATCGAACTGAACACAGTGAAGGTGGAAAACCTGCACGACTATGTGACTGCCATGCAAGGGATGACCGCCAAGAAAGCGTCGGCTTTAAAAATTCTGCGATCAGGACAGCTGGTGGAACTTCAAATCACACCCGAATTGAAGGAGTAATTTACACTTAATCTATCTTTCATACTGGATGTTGATCTTAAACATTGGGGGTTTATTTCCATTCTTAAGAGTTAAATTTAAGTAAATTTATTCATTCAAGTCTTGAATGAATAAATATTATTTCGATAAGGATCCTTGAATGACTTTCAAACAACCACGATTCAAGGAGAACTTATGCACAAAAAAATGACTCTGTTACCCCTCGCTTTATCTTTAATTATTGTATTGGGTTGCAATAAAAAATCAGATGATGCAGCCTCGACAACAAGCTCCACTGACGTCACAAATGCTGTGGGTTTGATACAAACAGGTATTGGCGTGGTTGGAAGTGGGATGTCTGGATCCACAGTGATGTCAGTGGATCAATACTATCCTATGGCCGTCACTCAACTTACGTCAAGTTTGTGTGATAGTCATGGAAGTCCATTGCAATCCAATGGAAGTAGCCTGAGTCAATCTGCGGCCACTTATCCCTTTGTCCATACATATTGTGCAATGACAATTTCAGATGGTGAAACAGTGAAAGGTGGATTTTCATTGGTGAAAAGCCTTATCTGTGTTTTAGAAAAGGGGGGTATCCAATTTGCGGGTGCAACTCAAAGTATCACTGCAAATTTCAATGATACTCAATGCTGGCCAAGCGGTGGTCCAGGTGGGGAAACTGGAACTATCACCATTTCAGCAACAGGATCATCTCCAGCAAGCTTTAATTCTCATTTTGATAAGGGTGTTGTCTTCACAGTCGACTCTTACGGTTTAGAATTTAAAATTGCTGCCAATCTTACATCAGATAAAATCGAATTTATTGCCTACGAAAACTGGAATGGAGCGAATGCTGGAAACAGCACAGGTAATCAGTCCGTGATGGCAGGTGAATTGAATAAGACAACAGGCGTTTTGCGCTTTGAAAAAAGGGATGAACGTATTCGATCCACTTGCACAACAAGCAGTTGCGGTTGGAACCGTCACACTCGTTTGTATGCTCAATTAGGTCTGACAAATGGAGAACCTTCAAGCTTAACTTCACTTTCATATGGCTATTCCGACGTTCAGGCAAATGCTTCAACATTATCTGGATCAACAAATAATGGGTATGGCAAAGTGATTACAGCGAAGGGATCTTTATCTTCAGGATTAAAAGCACGTCTATTTCAAACAAGCCCAGGAATTTCTTATTCCAATCTACAAAGCACAGGAAGTTATTCTGAGACAAGCAATACTGCTTGCGCCACATCTTCCGGCGTGAATGATGCTGCCACTTGTTCTTCAGAAAGTGGAATTGCAAACTTTTCAAGCAATACTAAATTTACACTTGTTACTGGGGCATCACCGACTCATACATCTCCAGCAACATGGTTAAGTTCATTCACAGGATTTAATTATTCAACCGTCAGTTTAGATACTGATAACGCTTTTTAATATAT
>CAZFSX010000368.1:0-2634 GCA_964522115.1 uncultured Pseudobdellovibrionaceae bacterium
GCAGGAGGCCCATGCGGCTTTAGGTCAGATGCATTACCTGCAAACACAAAAATATCCTTATCATTCTTAAGAATACCGACAAACCAGCCAATCATCTTATCTGGTTGACTGAGGCATTTGTTCCCCTCAAGACATCCCGTCCCTGTCTTGCCATAAAGCTCAGTGTTGTCTCCGAGCTTCTTTACGAAAAAAACATTTTTCGCTTTCTCATTCGTTATACTAGAAAGACCAAGCTCACCGCTCCAAAATTTAGATAGAAAACTGACTTGTTCCCGAGCGGAGATTTTTAGACTGGATGATACCCATGCATCTTTTAACCCACCCGAAAAATCTTGATTGCCATACGAAAACGATTTCAAAAAGGCGGCAATCTTCTTCTCTCCAACTTTCGGCATAATCCACTCAGTTACCCATTTCGCAGAGGCGCTCATGAATGTGATTGGAGTTAGGTCTTGGTCAATTTCCTTTCGGCCTCTTTTCACTCCATCCCATCTAATTATTTGCTTTTCGTCCTTAAAGACACCAGTCTCAAATGCCATGAGTGCAGCGGCAATTTTAAACGATGAGTAAGGAGAAAATCGTATATCACATCTAGTAGAATTATACTCATCTACAATAACTCCGGTTCGTTTATCTAAAATAAGAAAACAACCGTCGCGTTCGCCAAAGATCTTTTTGTAATCGACCTTATTGGCTGCAGAAGCCCAAAAACTAAAAAACAATGTGAATATAAAGGCAAATGTCTTTATTCGCATACTTAAGATAATAGCTACACTTCTAAAGTCTTGTCTATAACTCGTAATGTTGCACTCATTGTTTGATATCAGGACTCTTTTATTTCGCGGACATTATCGATAGGCTTTTGTGCCATTGTGCTGAATGTCGACCCATCTCTTTCGCCGATACTCTCTTAAAGTCTTTGTAATAGCCTGAGAGAAATCCACAAACCCCATCAACAAATATGATGCCCCAATGACCATGAATTGATGGAGTTGAAGTTCATATCCAAAGTGAATAAGCAAAAATGGCACAAAGACAAAAAATAGAAGCGAGAGCCAGGCCCTAATCGCAAAGGCAAACATAAAATAAAATCGGTCTTCTTTATCTGCTAAAAAATTATCGAAAAGCATTGATGACCTCGCCCATGAGCCAAATGGTTCCTACTGCCAGCAATGTGTAAGGATTTGGAAAAAAGACAAAGAGGGCGACCGAGGAAGTGAGACCTATAAAAAGAAAATCAAGAAAGGAAGAACTCTTCTTTTTTGGTCGCCCTGCTTTTGCCATGACTTCTAAATGGATTATTCATCAGCCTTTATCACCGAGGCTTTATTTGCTTTTGTTTTCTCTTTATCGGCTTCAATAAATGCCAAAAAATCGAGATGTGAAAGTGTGAGCAGAGCCTCCCGAAGAGCCATTCTTTTCTCTCCAGACAAATTGTCATCAATAAATCTATTTTTAAAATAATCAAGTTGATGACTGCTTATTGAACCAGATTTTTTGTTCAACCAAGCGGCAAAATCAGAACAAGCCTGCCAGATATTCATTCGCATCAAATCTGCTGACCTGACTTCGTATTCAGTTAAACACTCTAAAGGTATATCGGTCGAAAAGTGTTGTTCTGCCAATTTAGTTAGAGTTGCCCCAGTTCGAGCAATGATGCCTTTTTCCATTGATTTTTTTATGTCCTCTTCAAGTTTTCGATAGTCGATATAAACAAATGAAAATGTTGGTGGAGTCGCTCGATTGATTTCGTAGCACCTCTCAATTTCTTCTTTTAGGTCAAGGGTCGGACACCAAAGGCTTGGGTTCATCAGATTGACCCGATACTCGTTGATTTCATTTTTATAGGTCTTACCCCGAATTGATGTTCTCGCAGTTATGAAGCCGAGCAAGTGAAGTTTAACAATGGATCTTCTTATTGTTGAGTTTCACAATGATAATTTTTGGGAAAGTTCTCGATAAGATGGGTTCCAATTGCGATGGGAGTTCGAGAGCAAATACAAAAACACTGCTTTATCTTGAACAGATAAAACATTGCTTTCGGCCAAGAACGAGGGAAATGCCACAAAAGAGTAATTTATTTTTTTAGTCATATTGACCTCCATGACTTCATATATGGAGAAATCTAAAAGTGCCTGAAATCACCCAAGGACATGAGTGTTTCCAATAGGGAGGGGAATTAATAAAAGAATATATTTATAAAAAATAAAGGCCTGACCTCGTTTTTAAAAAATCCATTTAATTGGCTGGAGGTTTAGCTTTATGTCCTTGCGATTTTATGGGTGGTTTTTAAATCGTCGAGTTGTGCCAGACACATCTCTGCGGTTGCTTCTACTTTTCAGATACAGGCTCGAAACCAATCCACATCTCCAAGAAAAAAGGGTGCTCGGTTTTTCAAGACGAGAACTTTGTTTCAGTACAGGGTTGTCTTACAACTCGGTTCAATCAGGGTTAAGAACTTTGGCAAGGCTGAACATCATTCAGCTTGACCCATTCAATAAAGGTTCAAAACATTTACTCAAACTCAATGAACCCAATGAATACAATTGGCCAGTGATACAGGAAAAATTGGGCTTCAAGTTTTCACCAAAGAAGACCTAATCAATTTCTGATGGTCATCAATCCTTAATGTTT
>CAZFSX010000369.1:0-2621 GCA_964522115.1 uncultured Pseudobdellovibrionaceae bacterium
AGAGACATTGCTTTTTTGGGGAATCGTTTTATTAGATAACGAAAAAGGAAAACTTCAGTTTGGTCCTATTTCAACATTGGAAGATGCAAAAAGTTTAGGATTGAATGTCACGTTGGAAACTTTGCAACAGTACAATGACGATGTTCCTAAGATCAATGCTGCGATCAACGATCTTGCCTCGCGAGGAGTTGCCTACAGTCCTCAGGGTGTTCAATGGGCGCAATCCCAGTGGGCAGAATATGTACGTCGTGGTGTGATTTCTGAGCAGGCTTTTCAACTTGCCCGCCAAATTTTAAATTTAGAAAAAAATCAAAATATAACTTCTATTTAATTTTTAGATTCAAGAAGGCAGTTAGGCTGCCTTCTTGAATTTTGCAGAAACAGATTCCTGCATGATTTTCTCAAGATCCTGTGGCTGGACTCGGTCACTAGCTTTCAGAAGAAGTTGCACGGGATCTTGTTGTCCCTTGAACAGAAAGCTTCCTAGATCTGTGGGTTGGAAGTAATCTTTGGGGGTCATATGATCCACAAAAGTTTTTGATAAGACGATGTTGGTGCCAGGTAGCTCATGCATCAGCTTTTCCATTCGATGAACTAAATCAATACCCATGGATGCACTTTCAAAGGACTTATGAACGATGTCCTGCCCGAAAGCTTGCACTTTAATTTCATGCAGATCGACGATGGAGTCTTTCGCAAAGTGAAGACCAATGCCGCATTCGAAAGGAATTCCCAGGCTTTGAGAAAGATTGCGGAGAAAAACTCGAAATTCAGAGGCCGCAGCATAGGCAGCATCTGCGGGTTGATCTAATTTTTTCACCATTCCAAAGTGAGCATAGGCAGAATCCCCTGAAGAGGACTCTCTCCAGCCACCATGTCGAATGATACATTGGGTGAATCCCTGCAGGATGGCCCCACGCAGGGGCTTTCCGTAGGCTTCGAAACCGTGAAGTTTGGCGGAGTCCACAATGTCGTAGGTCAGGACGGCAAGATCTGATTTTTTGGGAAACTTAAAGTCAGGATCGCTGGATAAAGTGGAAAGTGTAAATGGTGGAGCCCAGGCTTCTAATTCCTTACGGAGAAGAACTTCATGATCGCGAGCCGTGCCAATTTCTTTATTTAACTTTTCTAATTCATGATTGCGCTGCAAAAGTTCGACGTTTTTTTCGCGAAGTTCTCTTTCAAGTCGATACGTTTCTACCATGATTTGTAAGCGGTGGTTCAGATCATCGATATCCCAGGGTTTACGGATATAATCAAAAATATGGGCTTTGCGGACAGATTCAATCACAAGATCTTCCTCGGAAAATCCTGTCACAATGGCACGAATCGCGTGGGGAGAAATTTTGCGAACAAGTTCTAAAAAACTAACGCCATTCATTCCTGGCATTCTTTGATCCGAAAGAACGACCCAAGGATTTTTTTGATTGATGACTTCCAAAGCTTTCAATGGACTTTCAAAAGTCATCACTTCCCAATCTGCAGGCATGGATGCTTCAAACACTGTCAGATTGTGAACTTCATCATCAATATACATAATCAAAGGTTTCATGCGGCACCTTTCTTTGATGGATCTATTGTTTGGACATTCAGATCCTTAGAAGATATGCGTGGAAGATCAAGAGTAAAGGTGGTTCCTTTTCCAATTTCACTTTCGACAGAAAGCTTTCCATGATGTCGATCAACTTCTTTTTGAACAATAAAAAGCCCCAGACCAGTTCCTTTTCCAACATCTTTGGTTGTGAAAAATGGATCAAAAATACGATTCAGAATTTCTTGAGGCATTCCTTTTCCGTTGTCTTGAATTTTAAGTAAAAGACGTTCGTTGTTGTTTTCGTATTTTCTTGATGCATGAATCAAAATTTTTCCATCCGCAGGAAGGGCGTCCAAGGAATTTGAAATCAGGTTCATGAATGTTTGGCTTAATCCAACTTGGGATCCTTCGATTTTCAATTGGGGATCAATTTGTACATCCACATGGACACCGCTCAACTTGCTTTTCAGAATCGTTAGCACGGATTGAACTATTTCGAGGACAGATACCTCTTTAAATTCTGCTTGATTCAGACCTGTGAAGCTGCGAAGGGATCTGACAATTTGCACCGTCATTTCTGTTCCGTGTTTGATGGCCGCAAAAAGTTTCTTGATGCCTTCTTGATCTTGGGTTGGAATCCATGGCATGACTTTTCGTTCTAAGGGAATAACGGCCCCATTCACAAAGTTGATGGAGTTATTAATTTCATGAGCAATACCTGCAGACAGTGTTCCAAGGGAAGCCAGCTTCGAAGTTTGGATCAACTCAGCTTGGGAATGTTTGAGTTCTTGCAAAGCATTTGTCAGAGCAAGAGTTTTTTCGTTCACTTTTTCTTCTAAGTTATGCATCAGTGAATCTCGTTCGCGGTAGGTCTGTTCGATACGGTTATTCGCAATCAATAGCAACAGAAGGAAGGAAACTGAAAATCCAAAAGACATGATCATCGAGGTATCTAGGAATCCAAAAATATGGAGTATATCAAACATACCAGATCCAATTTGAAATAAAACAGATGCCAAGCTGAGAAGTGACGCAAATTTGTCTTTGTCATTTTGAAAAAAGACACCGACGGTCCCAGCAATGGTGC
>CAZFSX010000370.1:0-2592 GCA_964522115.1 uncultured Pseudobdellovibrionaceae bacterium
CGATTGGCCCGTGACTCTTTTCTTAATTTTGAATCCACTTCTGACAATCATCGTCTTACCCTTTTATTTTTACGAACATGGATTTTCCCTTTCTTTTTTTCTGCTGGGAGCCTTGATGGCCGCAGCCACAAACCTGGCTATTACGGCGGGTTATCATCGTCTTTTTGCCCACCGTAGTTTTGAAGCCCATCCCCTGATTCGATTTTTATTTTTATGGATCGGAGCCTCGGCCTTTCAAGGATCTGCATTGAAATGGTCCAGTGACCATCGTCGTCATCACTGGAAGGTAGATACAGAAGAAGATCCTTATTCGATCAAAAAAGGCTTTTGGTATGCCCATATGGGGTGGATGTTTTTACGTGAATCTGTGGACCTTCCCATCAAAGCTGCGGATTTGGAAAAAGATCGACTGGTTGCACATCAACATCGACATTATGTTGCATGGGCCATCGCTTCGGGTTTTTTCGCACCGGCACTGATTGGCTGGATGTTAGGATCCTTTTGGGGAGGTTTTTGGATTTTAGGAGCCCTTCGCATTGTCCTGACTCAGCAATCAACTTTTTTTGTGAACAGCCTTTGTCATACTTTGGGACAGCAGACATACAGCGATAAAATTTCAGCTCGCGACAGCCTACTTGTTGCTTTTCTCACTCATGGAGAAGGTTACCATAACTTTCACCATACTTTTCAAAGTGATTACCGAAACGGCATTCGATGGTATCAATGGGACCCAACAAAATGGACCATTTGGACTTTATCCATTCTGGGACTCACTAAAAAATTAAAAACAATATCATCCCATGAAATCCTCAAGGCCCGTCTTCATATGGAAGAACTTCGTTTGAAACGCAAAGGAATATGCCACGAACGCATTGATCAACTTCGCAATCGAGTTCTGTCAGCACAAGCCTCTTTCAAGCGCCTGCATGATGATTATGATCAGATGAAAAAAAATCTAGAAACGGCCTCTCAGCAGAAAGTTCAACAATTGCGCATTGATCTTGAAGTTGCCAAACTTGAATTTCAAAATAGTTTGCAACAATGGAAAACTATGTACCAACTGTCTCTGAATGGCCTTTAGAATAAGTGCACGCAACCTGCTGATTTAAGCGATGCTGGCTAAGGCCGCAGGTCCATGGGCTCGAAGTAATTCCTGTCTCAAAATTTTATTTTCAGGATTTTCGAGCTTTGGATCTTTTTGAAAGATCTGAAATGCTGCTTGCCGAGCCTCTTGCAAAATCACAACATCCCGAACTAAATGAGCTAAGCGAAAACCTGGAAGACCTGACTGTCTTGTTCCTAAAAATTCCCCTGGACCACGCAATTCTAAATCGTATTCGGCAATTTTAAATCCATCATTGGTCTCTTCCATCCACTGGGTTCGCTGCCGAGCTTCTTCCGACACGGCAAAACCCATCAATAAAATGCAATAGCTTTTATGAACTCCACGCCCCACGCGACCGCGAAGCTGATGCAATTGGGACAAACCAAATCTTTCCGCATGCTCAATCACCATGATGTTTGCATTGGGAACATCCACTCCCACTTCAATCACAGTGGTTGAAACCAACAAATCCAATTCCTGTCGACGGAATTTTTCCATCACGTCTTCTTTTTCTGCTGGTTTCATTTTTCCATGCAATAGACCCAATCGAAATTCAGGAAAAACTGTTTTCAAGTTTTCAAATTCTTGAATGGCATTTTTTAAATCTATTTTTTCGGATTCATCCACCAGAGGATATACAACATAGGCCTGCCGTCCTTGCTTTAATTGTGCTCGAACATAATCCCAAACCTGTGGCCTTTTACTTTCATAGACCACGCGAGTCTGTATTGCGGATCGACCTTTTGGAAGTTCATCGATGATGGAGACATCCAAATCTCCGTAAACTGTCATTGCCAATGTTCTTGGGATCGGAGTGGCTGTCATGACAAGAAAGTGAGGACTGAGTCCCTTATTCTTTAATTTTCCACGCTGCTCAACTCCAAATCGATGTTGCTCATCAATAATCACCAAGGCCAAATTTTGAAACTGAACATCATCTTCAATCAAAGCATGGGTTCCAATCAAAAATTGGATTTTTCCTTGCTGCAATTCCTGCAAGAGCTTCTTTTTTTCTGAAGCTTTTGTTTTTCCCACCAATAAAGCCGTTGTGATCCCTGCCGTGGTCAAAAACTTTTCAGCTGTACGATAATGTTGGTCGGCCAAAATTTCCGTAGGAGCCATCAAACACACTTGATATCCAGCCTTCACCGTTTGAAGAGCTGACAAAAAGGCAACCAAAGTTTTTCCGCTGCCCACATCTCCTTGAACCAAACGGTGCATAGGATGGTCCTTTTGAAGGTCTGATTGAATTTGTTGAAAGCAGCGAATCTGAGCCCCCGTCAATTCGAAGGGAAGAGTTTTTAAAAATTCTTGCACGGCTTGTGGCTGAGCCTTCACCGAGATTCCTTGCTCTTTTTCTAAACCTGTTTTTTTCGCAGCCAAAACCATCTCGAGCCAAAAAAACTCTTCAAAGATCAAACGTCGATGAGCCTGAGATTGATTTTTTAAAAAGACTTCGGCCTGATCGATGGATGGAGCATGAATAT
>CAZFSX010000371.1:0-2557 GCA_964522115.1 uncultured Pseudobdellovibrionaceae bacterium
TCAACCTGGATTCAAAACTGAATATAATTTCGAAATCGGGCATGGAAATATGCGAGTTTATGATTTTGGAAGAACATTTGTATTTCAAGACAAAGTAATCAATCTGGAAATTTTAGGTGAAAAAATAATCCTTCGTAAGGCGGAGTGGAAGAAAGATCAACAACAATGGGGCAAAGTGCAAGAGGAAACAATGCAAATTTCTCGAAGGGGTCCTCTTTTTGTTCCTCATTGGAATCAGGGGGATGAAATGTTTCATCCTATGGAAGTGGAAGAATCAGGGAAGCTTGTTGTGCTTTTAAAAAATGTAAAAAAAGTGACGACTTATTCCTTTTTGCAGCTTGATCTTGCAAAAGGACTTGTCTCTATTTCTGAGGAGTTTGTTGTTCCACGTCTTTTTGTTCCAAGTGTTTTGATGTCCATTCCAGCTCCTGGCAAGAAGAATGATTTTGTTTTTGGTCTATTTGATCACGCAGGGAAGACTTTGGTTTTTCCAAAAATATTTCCTTAGATGGATGGCGGTCCAACTAGGCCGCCAGCTTTTGTTTGCTGACATAACTAGGTAAAGTGATCACAAAGCGTGTATTTGGGCAGTCACGATCCAAACGAAGATCACCTCCGTGATCTTTGATGATTCCCATGGCTATGCTGAGTCCAAGACCAGTTCCCTTGCCAATTTCTTTGGTTGTAAAAAAGGGCTGCATCATTTTTTGTGCGACATCCGCAGGAATCCCTTGGCCACTGTCAGTGACAGAAATTTCGGTCCACTCGTTTTTCTGGATGGCTTCAATGCGAATCCATTTTTCTTTCAGAGGAGCAATGGCATCAAAGGCATTGTTGATAAGATTCACCAACACTTGGTCGATTTGAACTTCTCGAGCATAGAGTTTTAAGTTTTGATCAGGAAGAATTAATTGCATATCCACCCCATGCTTCATCATTCGGGCAGAACATAGATCTAAGACATCAGTGAAAATTTTATCCATTTTTGTAGGAAACATAGGATCATGACTCGCATCCTGAGCAAAAGCGCGAAGTCCTTTAATGATTTTTTCGATGCGCTTCACCATCTCTGATATTTTTAAAAGAGGAGCTTGAGCTTCTTCTGTTGCGTTGGAATCTTTCAATATACGACGAAGTGTTTGGGTTTTTCCCTCGATGATGGCAAGGGGGTTATTGATTTCATGGGAAATTCCTGCAGAGACTTCACCTAAGGACGCTAACTTTGAAGCGTTGATGTTTTTTGCTCGTTGTTCATCGAGTTCACGTGTTCGTTCCGCCACCAAAGATTCCAAATTAATAATGTGATTTCGAATTTCTTCTTCGCGACGGGATAATTCTTGAATGGCACCATTAAAGGCTTTTGCTAATTTCCCAAGTTCTCCGCCCCAGTGTTCATCGAAGTGAACATTGTAATTTCCTTTTTGAATTTTTTGAACTCCCTCAAAGAGCTCTGTCACAGGAGACGAAATGCTTTTATAAAAACTCCAGTAGATTCTAGCGGCGATCAAAAGAATAATTCCAAAAGTAGTTAAAGTAATGACAATCGCCATTTTAAAAAGGTCTTGGTAAAAACTTTCTTTCGAAAGCAGAACGTGATGAGTGTCATCCGTGGTGCCTAATGTTGTTGTCGCAACAGAATATAAAGCATAAGTGATACTTCCGCCGTAGACTAAAAGACTTGCAATGACTGTTGCTGCCAACATGACGAAAATCTTGGATGACAAGCTCATATTTTTAAGAAGATATCGAAAGTAATTCATACCCACTCTTCGGTCGAAGTCCTTGGGGCTTCAAGTAAAGTCTTGATGAAGATCTGGATGGCCTGTCTCAATTTGATCCTCAAAACCCTGATTTTGAGGATATCTTGAAACTCTGAAGGCTTATCGCCTTTTTTTCGACTTCTTTTTCTTTGATTTGAAGAAGGACTTGATGTTTTTTCCAGGTCCTTTTTTTGTTTCTGAATTTTTTGAAAACTTACTATGCCCAGGTTTTTTTTCTGAAGAAACACCTTCTTTTTTATCAGAAAAATTGGAAGCTCGTCGACGGTCCTTTTGCTGAGGATTTCTTCGATCACCAGAATGTTCTGAAGATTTAAAATCCTTTGAAGGGTGTCCCTTGGAAGAAGATCCACCTTCCAATCGTCTGAGGATTTCTTTCAATTTTTCGGATGGTTTAAATTCAGGATGTCCTAACTCTTCATCATGCAAAAATTCTGGCTTCTCTTGACGACGAAAACTTTTTTGAGGACGAGCACTTGAATGCTCTGTTGCAACTTTTTTGCCTTCATGGGGTTTTTCAGTCTCCCTGTGTGGCTTTGTAGAAGAGGATGCCTTCATTTGCATTTTTTTAGGTGAAGACGCATATCTAGGGTGTTTTCCTTGGCGATCGGATTTTTCTTTTTTGAAATGATCTGTCTTTGTTGCATGTCGATGAGATCGAGCCGTGTTGTCTGTCGATTGAGATTTCGAAGCCTGATAATCAGCAGGCTCAAAATCGATTTGCCCTAATTCTGGGTTGGCATCAGCAACACGGATTTGAATTTCATCACCAATGGAAA
>CAZFSX010000372.1:0-2545 GCA_964522115.1 uncultured Pseudobdellovibrionaceae bacterium
CCCTTGGAAAAAGGGTTTTGATAAAAATCAAAAAAGCTTTGCAGGTCAATAAAACTTTAAGTCCCAAACTTGTATGTGCTCTTTGCACATAGGGATTTAAATTTTGGGATTTCAATGCATCACCAATCCCACGATAAACAGTGGCAGCCACGGCAATTCCCCATCGAGCATACCAAGGTATAAAGACAAGCCCCCGCCTACCGCTTTCGTAGTATTGATCAGCGATTGATAAAAGCTCTTGAATCATGGGCTTTAACTTTTCTATATCCGGTGACTGAGTTTGAATGAAATCCTGATGAGTCATCCCAAACTTACGACACAATTCTGCAGGTAAATAGATGCGCCCCATTTTTGCGTCCTCAGGAATATCTCGGCAAATATTGTAGAGCTGCATCGAAATTCCCAAATCCACGGCAAAAGGATAAGCCTTTTCGTTTTTAATTTCCAATACAGGGCACATCATTAATCCAACTGTGCCCGCAACTTGATAACAATATTCCAAAAGTTGCGACATTGTTTCCATTCGCACATCTTCCAGGTCTTTTTCCATTCCGCGCATCAACTCAAAACAAGGGTTCAAGCCCAAAGATGATAAAGATTGCAGCGCCACAAATGGGTGAGCAACAGAAGCCTGCTGATTCATTCCTGTCTGGAAACTCTGATAGATTTCTTGCAATTGTTGTTTTTCATTTTCCAACCACTGCTTTTTTTGGAGAACTGTCGTCCCTGGATTTTCATCGATATGATCATCCAGACGACGACAATAGGCATAAACAATCGCCGCCGCAGAAAAAATATTTTTAGGCAAAAACCTACCTGCCCAGCGAAAACTTTTTCCATGATGAGCCAGCACTTGCACGGCATCTTTCGTAAGAAGCGAATTTGACATCATCGACATTTAAGGACCTTCGAAACAGACATCAGGTGAAGCTGAATTCATATTCACAGTTGAAATCGAATCCATCTTCCTTCGTAATGGTTTTTCAAACAAAACTTTCTCCAGCACTTTGGCTGAACATAAAACTCCCGGAACACCAGCTCCTGGATGTGTGCTTGCTCCGACAAAATACAAGCCCTGAATATCTTCTGATTTATTATGAAAACGAAAGTAAGCCGATTGTCTAAAAATGGGTTCCAAGCCAAACCCACTGCCGGCAAAGGATCCTAGATCATGTTCAAAATAATCGGGCGTGACATAATGTGAACACACCAAATTTTCGCGAAGACCCGGTAGATAACGTTCTTCAAGGTTATCCATAATCATCTTGAAATATTCTGGACCCTTTTCTTTCCAATCAATGCCACTTAAATTGTTCGGAACTGGTGACAATACATAGAAAGCTTCACAACCTTCCGGAGCAAGACTTGCATCCGTGCGTGTGGGGGCATGAAGATACAAACTGAAATCCTTGGCCAAAACACGACGATGGAAAATATCTTTTAAAAGTTCTTCATAACGAGGACCCAGCAAAATTGTATGATGTGCTAAATCTGGATAGGTTTTTTTTGTTCCAAAATAAGCGACAAACAAGCTCATGGATGGCTTTCTCATTTTTAATGAAAAGTCAGTATGCTTGCGACGGTCCTTCTGTGGAACCATATGGCGATACACTTGATGTGGATCTGCATTGCAAACCACAAGATCCGCAGGAAAAAATTCATTCTTGGACCAAACACCGCATACTTTGGGTTTGGTTCCTTGATTTGAAATGGATTCCGTCGCAATTTGTGTCACAGGCATTTCTGTACGAAAGACAATTCCTTGCTCTTCACCCAGTTGAACCAAGGCCTTAACAAGTGCAGAAGTTCCGCCACGAGGAAAAAAGACTCCCCATTTACGCTCCAACCAATGAATTAAAAGATAGATGGAAGTTGTATCAAAAGGATTACCTCCCACAAGTAAAGGCTGAAAGGAAAAGGCCTGTCTTAAACGAGGGTCCTTGATATACTTGGAAACTAAACTATAAACGCTTCGATAATTTTCCAGTTTCAACATATCAGGGATCACACGCAACATCTCGGCAACATTGTCGAAGGGATGATCTGCCAATTGCGTGTATCCAATATCAAAAATGCGCTCAGCGTGAGCTGCTAATTTCAAATACCCTTCTTCATCAGCAGGATTGATTTTTCTTATTTCTTCTAACAACCTGGTCATATCGCCCACGTAATCCATGCGACTTCCATCATGAAATTCAATTCTGTAAAATGGATCCACAGGCAAAAGCTGGACAAAATCCTTCATGGATTTTCCAAATAATGAAAACAATTCTTCCAACAAATAGGGCGCGGTGATCACCGTGGGTCCAGCATCAAAAGTAAATCCTTGATTTTGAAAAACTCCAGCTCGTCCACCCAATTGATCTCGGGCGTGCGGCCGATCTCGACGTCGTTGACATACACCGTCGCGCCGGCGGGCTCGGAAGTCACGACGATCCGCCGCTGAGCGCACCCGCCGAGTGCCGCGAGCACGTACAAGGCCGAAACCATGCCCCCCATTCGCATCGTCATCGGCTTCCTCCCGTGACCGCGGCATTCGCGTGGT
>CAZFSX010000373.1:0-2540 GCA_964522115.1 uncultured Pseudobdellovibrionaceae bacterium
TAAGAAAAGCCGTTCCAAAATTTGAATCCATCGCTCCACCGTATCAAAGGACACATCTAGGTTTTCACGCAAATTATTTATAGATAGAGGGCTTCCAACTCTGTCAGTTAAAGCAAGACTTAAGAGTTCCATCGAAGAAAGATCTTTCACGTTTTCTAAATCGTTCACATCTTCGCGTACAATTTTTTCAATCATTTCATTTTGCCAACGTTTCAGAAAGCGTTTGTCGGATTTGAAAAATGGTTCTGGAAATCCCCCATATTGAATCAGTTGTTCCAGATCCGAGGCCTTGTATCCTATTTCATGTAAAGTCAGTGGATGGAGGCGAAAGTAGAAGTAACGCCCCAGCATGGAATCTCCACCGCGTTTATAAAAATCCAGCTTTGCAGATCCGGTGACGATCAGTTGTTTTTCTGGATAAAGTTTGTCGTAAAAGGATTTGACAAGATTTCTCCAGCCCTTGAATTTATGAATTTCATCGAAAATAACAATCGGTTGAGATGAAAACTGAAGTCCACGCATTTTTTCCCTGTCTGCCAAGGCATCCCAACTCAGATAATTTTCGTTGGATTTTGTCGAGGGATTTAAAAAAGACAGGGATAAGGTCGTTTTACCAACTTGCCGTGGACCCCCAAGAAGAACCACTTTTTCATGCACGTCTTTTTCTATGATTGGCCTTAAGTACCTATGGAAACTCATGATTTGACCTCTTTTTAACTTAGGATACAGCACGAGTAAATTCATGTCTATATGAATTTACTCGCGAGTATTTTCATATGGACATGAATTTACTCGTAGATCAAAAGAGCGGGATTTTCGTATTTGAAGGTGGGGGCATAAAAAAATCAAGGGACCGTTTTTAGGCTGGTCCCTTTGAAATAAATCGTAGTTTTACGAAGTCTATTTTTTCTATTCAATTTTATTCACAATGGTCGAATTAAGTTAAGGTGGTCCGGTCTCGAGGCGGGGATTCAAATCACGAATCTCCTGGCTCATAATGAATTCCATACGAACAAAAGATTTTTTTAGATTCACTTTTTCCTCCAAGGTAACGTTCAGCAGTTCAGCATCAGAATCTATCAGGTACGCTAAATTTCAGGCGGGGTTGACATCCTACGTTCTCCTTTCCCATCAAGATCTTTTTTTCGGCCGGTGATTGAGCTCACTGTCAGATGCGCTCCCCATTCTTATCGGCGGACTTCTGGACTTTTGTAGGGGGTCATGAAAATATTTTTTCGGGTCTAAGAAAATAAACAGCATTTGAACATAAGAATGTATGAATAATTCCTTTAGAATATTTGCTCTTATTTTTTATGCAAAACTGATGGAGTGGAATCGATGGCAGTGTCTCGAAATGAAACAGTCAGAGATCAGGCTAAGAGAAAAAACAACTTGTCCCGTCCTTCGACGTGAAGGTAATAGTAAAATACCAGCTTTGGAATGGAGAATATGAAGATGAATAATGAAAAAGAAGACAAATCACCTGTCTTTATGATTGAAGGTGGGATTGATATATCTCCTTTATTATCTGCTTATAGCCAGTTTCATGAGGCTCTTCAAATTGCCAAGTCGGATCTGGAGAAAGCAGGGACGATTCAGTACTTTGAATTTACCTATGAACTTGCTTGGAAAACAATGAAAAGAGTCTTGAATTATCGAGGCAAGGATTTGAATAGTCCAAGACCAGTATTAAGAGAAGCCGCTTTGGAAAAATTAATTGAAGATCCTGAAGTATGGTTTGATTTTACAAAAGATAGAAATGAGACAGTTCATACTTACAATAAGTCCGTCGCCAATTCTATTTTCCAAGATCTTCATTTGTTTGATATCGAAATGAAAAAACTTATCCAGGTTTTAAAAAATCTCCAATGAAACAAGTCCAATTGAAAGAGCATCATCTTCAAATTGTTCAAGGTATTCTGAAAAAATGGAATATCCGAGCCCATGTCTTTGGCTCGCGATCAAAAGGAACAGCCAAGGACCTTTCCGATTTGGATCTGTGTCTGAAGGACCCCTGTGATAAATCAACCCTTCGAAAGTTAGCTGATGATTTTGAAGAGTCCAATTTACCCTTTAAGGTCGATATTGTGGTTTGGGACCAACTGGACTCCCATTTCCAGCAACATATTCAAAAAGACCTGATGCTGCTGCCGCTGTAGTTGGTGGCAGGTGTCTTGATCACCCAGAGGCGTTGGAACCTGGAGTTATCCCCTTCGTGAGGAGTTAAAAAGTCGTGGAACGATCCGTCTTAGAATGTAGGATTTACAGGCAAGTATTTTCTTAACTTGATTTATGATTTCTTGATCAACTAGAACACCCTAAAAATATCCAATAAAAATTATAGGGAGATCTTGAATGAAGTACTTTTTTTCATTTGCTGCGAGGGCGTTCCTTTCTTTGTTTATTTCATGTGTTGTAGGGCCTACTGCGGTACAAGCTGGCTATTCAAAGGGCAGCACTCGCCACTTTGAAGGACAAAGATACTTAGTTCTTGGTCCTAAAAAAGTGCATGAAAAACCCAATAAAAATGCACGCATCAT
>CAZFSX010000374.1:0-1066 GCA_964522115.1 uncultured Pseudobdellovibrionaceae bacterium
ATGCTGTCATAGGGGCCAATTTCATTGAAAAAAGAAATGAGGCTGCGGATATAGTGCATGCCGTTCGAGCCCATCACTATGACGAACAGCCTTCGACGGATCTTGCTTTTCTTGTGATTGCAGCCGATGCAATCAGTGGGGCTCGACCTGGAGCAAGGCGAAGTACAATGGAAAGTTATACTCAAAAAGTTACTGAACTTGAGGCCATTGCAAAAAGCTTTGAAGGCGTCACGGATTGCTATATCCTCAGCGGAGGCAGGGAATGCCGAGTGATTGTTAACAGTAAAAAAATGGATGATCATCGGGCTCTTCGACTTAGCGCTGAAATTGCAAAGCGTATTGAAAATGAATGCAACTACCCAGGCCAAATTAAAGTTGTTGTGGTTCGCGAAACCTTGGTCAGCGAATACACAAAACAAGGCTCTTAGTTCCATAAAAAAACCCCAGACCTTTCAAGACTGGGGTTTTTTGTGTTTATCGAATTTGATGATGTCGATTAAGATGCTGATTTAAAAAAATCATCATCAGAAAGTCCACCAGCCTTAGGCTTTGTCGACAATGCTGGACGATGCAATTGAGATTTTTTAACATTATGATGAGCTGTTGAAGCTGCATGATGTTTGTGATGAGTTGTTGATCCGGCCTCAACCTGAACGCTTCCATTCAATACACCAATTAACTGACTGACCAATTCATGCAATTGGATACTTTGCGCTGAAAGCTCTTCACTGCTTGCTGCTGTTTCTTCTGCTGCAGCAGCATTGCTTTGAGTTACCTTATCCAATTCATTGATCGCTTTATTAATATCCGCAACACCATGAGATTGTTCTTGGCTTGCATTGCTGATTTCAGAATTCAACTGAGCTACTTTTTCAACACTGTTGACGATATCATTCAATGCGACTCCGCTACTTTCTGCGATTTTACTTCCCATTTCAATTTTAGACACACTGTCTTTGATCAAATCTGAAATTTCTTTCGCACTTGTCGCACTTCTTTGAGCCAATGATCGAACGGCTTCAGCAACGACCGAAAACCCTTTTCCTTGCTCACCAGCTCGAGCTGC
>CAZFSX010000374.1:1076-2538 GCA_964522115.1 uncultured Pseudobdellovibrionaceae bacterium
AATGCTAATAAATTCGTTTGGAAAGCAATATCATCAATAACAGCAATGATCTCTTCAATTTTCTTTGAAGACGTTGAAATATCTTGCATTGCAAGGATCAGGCGCTCGACTTCGCTTTTTCCTTTACGAGCATTGTCCTGACAAGTGTGTGACAATGTTTTCGCTTCTTCAGCATGGTTCGCATTCAACTTAATCATACTGGACATTTCTTCTGTCGAAGCCGTCGTTTCTTCCAAACTTGCTGCTGCCTCACTTGTAGAAGCTGAAAGGTTTTGTGAAGAAGATGAAATTTCACCCGAAGCAGAAGCCACCTGTTCACCCGCTTCACGCAAACGAACAGCCACGCTTCCAAGCATTTCTAAAGAACCCTTCATTAAGAAGAATCCAAGACCTAATGCAAAAGCTGTCAATAAAACTGCCCATCCCAGAATATTCATCGTCGAAGCCATCGCCGCTGACTTTACAGGAGCTAACTCAGAAATCACGGCAAACACGCCATGCATCTTTCCATCTGCCCAATTTTCCATGTCATAACCCAAAACATCTTTCCCATTTTTCCAAACAGAATTTTTAGGGTCACCATGACACTCCATACATCCCTGACTTTTGGAAAGTAAAATAGGACGATAGACTGTGATTGTTTCACCGTTGTTTTCAACCCATTCTTTAAGATTAGAGTCCGATTCAAACTTGCGATGAATTTCCATTTCCTGAGCTGTCGCTGTATTGTCCTTGTTACGGGGAGTATCTGTAAAGATACGGAAACGATAATTCTCTTTATCTGCATCTTGAGATCCAACTTTCATCGAAGCAAAAATAGGCACCTGCTTTAAAACATCTAACTTTGCATCCTTCGAAATATTTCCATCGGGATACTGTGCCACGACACGCTTAATCGTGGACTCAAGACCCCCTTGGGATGCGATATAACCTCGCACAGCTTCTAAGCGAGATAAAATCCCGCGGGATTTTTCAACAAGGGCTTGTTCGCCCTCAGATTTAATTCGCGCTGATGATACTACAACAGCGGCGCCCGTACAGATGATACATGCTAGTGTGATGATCATCATAATTCGACTACGAAAACTCACGGTGGACTCCTTTGTTTTACTTTTGGATCACCCAATACATCGGAGCCCCGGTGGGACAACTGAACTAAATTTTCGTTAAAGTCTTCATTGCAAAAAAAAAAGGACCAACGACGGGTCCTTTTTTTATAATCGCTAAAGATTTGAAGTTTATCTTAGTAAATTCTTAACAATTAAAAACAAGGATGAAGATTTTTTAAAATACACTCATCCTTATTCGCCGGATCAATCCCGACCTAAGTACTGTGTCTGATTGAAATCATCCACTTGAATGGCATCCATACGTACAGCATCTGAATCCACAATCAATTGATACTCTTGTTGAGTGATCACGGCTTTTGCCTTTTCTTCATCCAAAAGCATATGAACTTTTT
>CAZFSX010000375.1:0-2533 GCA_964522115.1 uncultured Pseudobdellovibrionaceae bacterium
ATGGCGATCCTTGCTGTCTCGTTGGGATCGGCAGTGGACCCTTTGCTCATCGGATCAGCTGAAAGTTTTATTGCAAACATTGCAAAGGCAGGATCCCTCGTGGCAATCCTTGTCCGAGCAGCAGCCTCAATGGATCCAAGATGTTTTGCCTCTTTTGGATCAATACTGTGGAGTTTTTGCGCACCCACAAGGATTGTCCATGTTATTGGATTGGTTTCACCAAGAGCAGAAAACGGATGAACACCTGAGCTTTCGGCTTCGTCTTGGAAAGCTAATTTATGATTACTTCTGCCAACAGAAAATAACTTCACCTCATTGGGTGGCCTCTCTTTTGCTGCAAAATGCAGATGTGCAACAGCTTTGGAAAAGAGATTTGTGTGTGGATCTTGGGTGTTTTCTGACGATGACCGAGGCCGAATTGCTTTGGCAGATCTCTCAAACGCAACAGGTTTATATTTTAGAACCAAGCGCGCAACTTCAGCACAAATATTCTTACATGATGAAGCCCTACCATTTTTTGCGTGAAAAGCTTCAGTCAACTTCCGCGTCTTCTTCAAAATCTTTTTCGAAACAGGAATCCCTTGAACAAAAGGAGTCTGGAAAAAATCATGTGTATTCTTTTTCGGGCCCCTTGGCGGAAGTTAAGCATGTGATTCATACCATCAGAAATTGGATTGAAAATCAAAATGTTGATCCACAGAAAATTGCAGTGATGGCAGCAGATATTGAGTCCTATTGGCCAATGTTACAATACTTTGGGCATCATGAGGGTTTGGTCTGGAATAAAAAAAATGTCTATCACCAACATAGCGAAAATCGTTGGCAGCATTTGATGGCTCATCTGAAGATGATGACAGATCAAGTGAAGAAAGCAGATTTGCATGGAAATTTTTTTGGACAAATCGCTCAGCCTTCCGTGATGAGTTGGGATCAGTTTCAATCCTACTTTGCAGATTTTGGCACTTCTGAAGATCTAGAAAAAGCGAAAACTACCTTCGACACATTAACTTTTCCTGCAAAATTAACATCAGAATTTTCTTCCTTTGAGTTTGTCACGGAATTGATTCGTTTTCTTTCTTTTCAAGTCGACAGTTCATTTCATAGAAGTTTGCAAAGCTTTTTAGAAAAAACTCCCCGCAAATGGAAACACAATTGGTCTGAGTGGCTGCAATTGTTGTCCATTCATCTGGCTCGTCGTGAAGAAGAATTGGATTCTCAGAATCAGCAGGGCGTTCATTGTCTTCCCTTTCGATCGGCAGAGTCTTTGGCTGTGACTCATCGTATTTTCTTAGGTTTGTCAGAAGAAAACTTCAAAAAAAATAGCTCCTTGTTTTTGAAGTCTCAGGATTGTTTTCTTATCTATCAACACCTGGGATTTCATATAGAAAATCCAGAGGACTCCAAAGATGAATATTGTCTGCATCGACTGGCGTTGGAAACAGTTGAAGAATCTCATTCCTGTTTTGCTGCCACCGATGGAGAAGGTTCGCTGCAGACCGCCCACCCTCTGTGGATTCAGCAGTCCATTCAGTATGCTTCTAAAAATCATGAAAGAGTTTTTCATTCTCCAGGGATGACGGTGGTTGATAGTCAAGGGCAGTATGTTTCCCAGGATGTCAAGATGCGGTGGCAATCTGATTTTCATTTGGATCCCCAGCAAACATTGAAATTGCCCGAACTGCCTTCCTTGTCCATCAGTCGCATCGAGCAGTTTTTACAATGTCCTTTTATCTTTGCTGCTCAAAAATATTTTGGCATGAAAGATTTGGCCGACAAGGGAATTGATCTGGATCCACGGGACAAAGGAAGTCTGACCCATGGAATGTTGGAATTCCTGATGAAGAACAACCTGTCTTCTTCTCAAGAAGAGGTGCTGCAGTTTTTAGAACAGCAAAGACAGAAGCACAAAATTTCATGGAATGATGATCATTTTTGGTCTTTTCATCAAGCAAAGCTGCTGAAGTTGGCTGAAAAATTCTGTCAATTTGAAAAATCCTTTCGAAATCATTTTCCTCAGCAGAAAGTTGTAGCCTTGGAACAAAGGCTGAGTTTCCAGTGGCAGGGATTTTCATGGACGGGATCCATCGATCGCATCGATGGGACTTCAGATGATCAACGCCGCTGGATTTATGATTACAAAAGTTCGGGGACAGGACTGACCTCGTGGAAATCCTGGCTGAAAAATCATCAATGGCAATTGCTTTTCTATACTTGGGTTTTAGAACATCCTTTGATTTCTCAGGCAGAAAAAGTCGAAGTGGTCGGAGCTTTGTACTATATCTTAAAAGATTTCCAACAAAAAAAAGGTTTTGTCTGCGCTTCCAACAGCCAGGGTTTTTCGAATGTGTATGCTAAGGCCAGTGTGCTGAGTCAGGATGAAAAAAAAGAAGTTTTAGAAAAATTTGAACAGGATCTCATTCATGTTTTGGAAAAGATTCAGCATGGGCATTCTTTACCTCTTCCTTCGGATATCAAAGAATGTTCCACTTGTCATTGGAGGGCCTTATGTCGAGCTCCCCATTTAATTTAGAAA
>CAZFSX010000376.1:0-2533 GCA_964522115.1 uncultured Pseudobdellovibrionaceae bacterium
ATCGTTGGGGAGCCATAAAACATTTGTATATATCGGGTCTGGTAAGTGGATAGGACTCTAGCTGGAAACAAGTTTGATCTTTGGTTTAAATTTTCTTCTTTGTATTTGCCTGTCATCTTGAATATATTTTTGAGTAGTCTCTAAATCAGAGTGGCCAGCAGCAAGTCTAACATCTAAAAAGTGATATTTTCTAAGTGCATTTGTAATGAATGTTCTTCTTAAATCGTGAAACTGAAATGAAAGCCCGAGCTCACTTACGGCCTTCTCAAATCTGTCAGAAATTGTATCTGGATGCATTAGTTCAATACTGCTGATTAATTCATAAGTATCTTCAGGAGTTGTAAACCAGAAAGGTATGTCGCGCTTCTCCTTATTCTTTAGCGTAGAATAATTTGGTATATCGCCAAGTTTAACCAATTGTCTATCAACGTGTAGAACATCTTCATATACGTTTTCAAGCTTAAGGCCAAGGGTCTCGGCCCTTCTAAGACCAAAAAAGTAAGAAAGTTTTACAAGAGGAACTATTGATTTGTCACAGGCTTTAAGTATCTTATTAAGATCAGATTCACTTATGTATTTATAGCGCTCTTCTTTTGCTGACTGCTTATGCTTTAATACGTTTCCACCAACCGGATCAAGCTTTACCAGCCTTATTTCTTCAGGGTATTTATTATGAAGAAATTCAATAAGCCTGTTTGCTGTTTGAATTATTCTTTTAATGTATCCTGCCGATAAATCTTTAGATAATAAAAACTTACCAAACGCGGATTCTGCAGATTTCCACTGATCAGGATTTGGCAACTTCTGCTTGTGTATAAAAAAAGCAATCGTGTAATCATGTATTGTCGCTATTAAGGTCTTGATGTGTTCTGGCGACGAAGCTCTTGTTGATAAAAAAGATTCAAAATCTTCTATTGTTGATGAATTTATATAAGAATTGTCTAGGTCAAACCTTCTCTGAGCTCTCAATTTTTCTGCCTCGTATGTGGCATTTAATCTTCTTAAAAGAGCCTCGACCTCTTCCACATTCATGTGTTTATATTTTGATTTGGGGTACGTCTCCCATTTAATCTTGCCGTCAACCTTACGGTAACGCCTTATGACCCTACCGCCCTTATTCTGACTAGATATGTACCATGGATACCATTTTGAAATCGACATAACTCTATATCGGACAGAAATGGTTTTTTGTAAAGTGATAGACTCTATCACTTTTTTAGGTCTAGTTCTATCACTTTACAATTTTTATGCTTTTTAAAAAATATAATGATATCAATAAGATAAATTGGTCGGCGCGACTGGATTTGAACCAGCGACCTCTTGCACCCCAAGCAAGTGCCCTACCAGGCTGAGCCACGCGCCGTCCTCATTCTTTTATTTGAACTGAATCAAGATAAAATAGGAGCTTCCTTCAATCAAGAAAATTATCTTTTAAAAATATTTCCGCAAGAAAAAACACTACGCACACTGTCTTGTTGATCAAAGATTTTAGAAGTCACCTTGGAAGGATTTTTTTCAGCTTTGATTTCAACAGGATCTTTGGGTTCATACAAAGCGTACAATGGCGACATCTTGTCGACCAAAAGAGCATTCTGTTCAACCTGAAGCGCAACCTCTTTTTCAATTTGTTCAGGGACAGCTTCAAGTACAGATTCCTCTGGGATGCTTGGGGCAAGTTTCGGATTTTTACGTCTTAAGAATCCAAGATACCTAAAGTAATTTTTCCACTTTGCTTTCCATTCCTGTTCTTTCAGCTGGGTATAAATCTCAGCATCAATATGACCAGTTTTTTTAGCAATATATTTTGAAAAAAGGATCAGGCTATAATGGGCAATGGGAACTTGTAACAAAAGAACACCCACACCAACAGATCTCATTCCTGAGGCATTAAAAACACGTTCCACAAGGCGAAAGCTAAAGTTAAAAAGATAAAACAAAGAATTGTATAAAATCTTTTTTGACCACCCAGTATTCCAAGGTCCCATATTAACAGTCCCCCGGGCGATTCCTACTTTTTCCAAAACATTGGCAAAATCATTCCAATAGGGCTTAGATTTAGAATTCAATAAAGTTGTTGACCATAACAACATATTTTCCATCAGGCCGCTCATTGTTGTTGGGTCAAACTTTGATAAATCTCCATGAGATAAGACGAAACTTAAGAGGTAGGCATACACGATTCCATTCGACCAAACTTTGAGCTCACGAGTGCTTGGCAATGGGATATGAAATTTGCCAGCAATCGGTATTTTTAATGGGATACCAAAGTCTGTCCAAGCGGTGTAACTGCTGTAAACTGTTCCAATGAGGGCTCCCCAGCTTAAAGCTGTTGCAGCAGCTAATTCCGGGTTTTTTGAAGGCAATGAGAAGCTTGTCATGACGCCTGTGACGGCCAAAGAGGTTAGAAACTGAAAGCTTCCATTGAATACAGCAAATGTAAATTGATTAAATCCTGGTTTTTTCCAAAGTGACCACCAGTATTCTTGCCAAAACTCAGGGGTAAACATACCAAAACGTTTCATTTCAAAAAGGT
>CAZFSX010000377.1:0-2514 GCA_964522115.1 uncultured Pseudobdellovibrionaceae bacterium
GATCCAGGGATAGCAGAAAAGCTGCGTTTGACAAAAAATCCAGTTTTGTTTTTATCATGGCCTCAGGTGTTTTTAAAATACCCAAAGATGGAAGTCTTATCTAAGACGGGATCTGTGGTATGGTCGATAGATCTAGATTCAAAGAAATTATCAGAATTCGACAATCGAAAAAAGAATTGGGCTCAATCTCTTTCTGTTGATGAAAGAAATGCATCGTCAATTTTAAAGAGTACTTATGTCATTGAAAATTTAAAAACAAAAAAAGCTCCTTTTTGGAATTCACGTGGTCCCTTTCGATTCTGTTTGAGTGCGAAGGAAGGGCGGGCTCAAACGAAAATGTGTTCTCCTCAGTATGGGATCCGATTGAAGGATGGGAATATTGAATTGGGATTATTGAAAGGAAATCAACGTTCGCCTCGGGTTTTGATTATGAATGAAGAGGCTCCGTTGGCAGGTCGTCCAGCGGCTGTATTAGATATGCCCTTCATGTTTTATGCAGATATGTCTTATGGCGCTTCCTTGGAGTTTATTGGAAAGCCAAATCCACTCTTTTTGGCAGATATTTCCGCAGATAAAAACAGCGAAGATGTCCTTATCAGTGGTTTTCATACTCAGCCATTGGGAGATTTGAAAATACTAAATCCCGAAGAAGAAAGTTATTTGGTTCGTTTGTTGGGGTGGCAAGAAACCATCGGTGATTTAAGAAAGTTTTGGCAAATTAAAATTAAGCGTTCAGAGGCTTATTTAGATTTGCCCGGTCAGGGGGCTGGACTATTTCGACAACGTTTACTTCTTCAAAAAATTCCAACGGAAGCATGGCGAACCTATGCACATAAGGAAACTCTGGATGGAACTTATGTGGATGGAGCCAAAATCTTTTTAAGAAAAAATCCAAAACTTAAAATTACTAGTCAGGAAAACCAAATTGAGAGTGGAAAAGAATCTAGCGAAGTGGTTTGGAGAATTCAGGCAAAAAAACGTGGAGAGTTGAATAAAAGTTATGTCAACTTATCGAGTGGTTCACAAGAATTTCGGTCCTACTACGAAATCTACAAAGGCTATCCTAGAGAGTTCAGTTTTCGTTTGACAGGGACAGCACAGTTGTCCGGAGGAATTACTCTGTTAGGAGAAAGTGCATTCAATTATTGGTTTGAAGATATTGCGGGATCAACCAATTATCTTTTCAGTCGTCAACGCTGGGGTTTAAGCGCAAAATATTTTAGATCCCTCACTCCCTTAGAAATTTCAACTTCCACCGGAGCAAAGAGCAATGCGAATTTTGATATTCTTGTCGGAGATATTAAGTATCGTTTTAGCCGTGGTCTTTGGGCAAGAGATGAAAGTTGGGGAGCTATTGGATCCTTTCAAAGATTAAACTATGATGTGATTTCAGCGCCCATGTTGGGGGTTGGAATTTTTTGGGCAAGGTCAATGCCTCGGATTTTCGATCAACTGTTCAATATTGTCCCAATCATGAGATATCAGAAATGGGTGGATGCTGAATTTATTCAGTACTTTAATTCCTTAAACTCAGATGTATCCTTGGGAAATAACTTTGCTCTGAATTTTCATGGGAAAGTTTTATGGAGTCAGGATATTTTTGGTGAAGCAGGATTTGGTTTGAAACAGTATAGTGTTTCAGACAAAACCTTAAATAAAAAAGCTGGCTTCACTTCTTTCTATGGAACAGTGGGGCTTGGAGTTAATTTTTAGCGACCTCTTTTTTTAAGAAAATAGTCACGATATCCTGGACGTGTTTTTTTCCACATTGAAAAATATGTTTCCTCTGGGAAAATATTAACGCGAAATATTGAATAAGGGTCATCATACCATCTTCGTCCCCCCTGATCAGTGTTCACACCGAAATGGTATCCGGCTTTTTCGGCCAGGGACGAAGTCTTCATGTTTCTTTTACCGTAGGGGTAGGCTACGGAATCAATAGAAAGACGGAATTCATTTTGAAGATCTATTTTAGATTGGGATAACTGATGAAGTTGTTCATCATCAGTTTGGTCAGAAAGAGCTTTGTGATGGATGCAATGACTTCCGATTTCAAAGAAGGATGGAAGTTTTTGACGTTCTTCCTTGCTGCAAAGTGGGCTTGACTCTTCGTTTGGATCATACATATCCCATTGATTAGAGGAAATTTCGTTGTTTGCAAGAAGATAGATAACTGCTGTCATTCGATATTTTTTTAAGAGTGGTCCAGCATGAAGAAGATTGTCTTGGTATCCATCATCAAAAGTTAAAATCAAAGGTTTGCGTGGAAAGTCCTTCATTGATTTTCTGCCCTGGAAAAAATCCATCAATATCGAAAATGTGATGGTTTGCATTCCCCAGCTTTGAAACCACTGAAGGTGTTTTTCAAATCGGTCTTTTGTGACAAAAATTCGATGTTTGGATTTTAACGGAAAAGATGGAATTTTGTGATACATTAAAACAGGGATCCACTTTGGAAAATATCTTTGAAATAGACGTCTTTGATAAATACGTCTTAATCTGTCCGTGGCAAGT
>CAZFSX010000378.1:0-2505 GCA_964522115.1 uncultured Pseudobdellovibrionaceae bacterium
GATGGATCCAGCGCTGTTCTCTTAGCAAATGAATCAGGAGCCGATCGTTTAAACATAAAACCCTTGGCCCGAATTGTGGATATCCAAGTGGCTGCTGTTGATTTTGTGCACGGAGAAGGTCTTCTGATGGCTCCCACAAAAGCTGTTGCAAAACTTCTTCAGCGTCAAAAGCTTCGACTTCAAGATTTTGATTATTATGAAATTCATGAAGCCTTTGCTGGGCAGGTGATTTCAACTCTGAAAGCATGGAACAGTCCTGAGTTTTGCAAAAACAAACTTCAACTTTCAGAACCCCTTGGATCCATCGATCTTCAAAAAATGAATGTGGTGGGTGGCAGCCTTGCACTAGGACATCCCTTTGCCGCAACCGGTGGTCGTATCCTTGGAAGCCTTGGCAAACTTTTGCACGGTAGTCGCAAACGTGCTCTGGTGTCGATTTGCACAGCGGGTGGCATGGGCATCGCAGGCATCATTGAAGGTGTGGAATAAGATGGCTTACTTCAATTCCCAGATGCCTTTATTGATTAAACGAAGCAGGTCCCCCTGAAGTTCTCCAAATGATCGAACAACTGCCGCGGCGGATTCTCGGTCGCGGTACTGATAAAAAATTTGCTGACGTACAGATTCGATCGTTTGGTACAAGCCCCTTAATGACTCTCGCACAGAGGCTGCTTGGGCATTCGCATCATCATATTGACTGGTTCTTTCCACATCGCCCACATAACGGCGCGCTTCTATTGCTATTTCAGAAGCCATGGATGCTCGATTGCGAATTTCTCGCATCAGCAGAAAGTGGTTCATATTTTGAGGAAGAATAAATCGCTCAAATTCAGTCACAAGCTGATTCACCCGCGAAGATATATTTTCGGCACTTCTTAGCGATTCTCCAAAACCATCTTGTCTCTGTTCGCGCATTTGTTTGTTCTTACGATCATTCTTTTTGGAGCTTCGTTCTGCTTTATTAGCAGCAGAATTAATGGCATTATAGATAATTGAACCTGGATTTGGAATTGGAATTAAAGGGCAATTATAGCATTGAGCTCGAACGTTGGAAGTCCAAACCTCAACAAAGACCACTAGAAAAATATTTAAAATTCTTGTATGCATTGAGAAATACTCTTTTCTTAAGTAAATACTTCGCACAATTGATTTTCAGATACACAGAATCAACAGATATAAACCATGAGCTAAATTCAAAACACCTTACTTCAATTCCCAGACGCCTTTATTGATCAGACGAAGTAAGTCTCCCTGAAGTTCACCAAAAGAACGTACCACAGCCGCAGCAGATTCTCTGTCGCGGTACTGATAAAATATTTGCTGACGAACAGACTCGATCGTTTGGTACAAGCCCCTTAATGACTCTCGCACAGAGGCTCCTTGGGCATTGGCATCTTCGTATTGACTTGTTCTTTCCACATCGCCCACATAACGACGCGCTTCTGTTGCTATTTCAGAAGCCATGGATGCTCGATTGCGAACTTCTCGCATCAGCAGAAAGTGGTTCATATTTTGAGGAAGAATAAATCTTTCAAATTCAGTCACAAGCTGATTCACCCGCGAAGATATATTTTCAGCACTTCTTAATGAATTTCCAAAACCATCTTGTCGCTGATCGCGCATTTCCTTGTTTTTACGATCATTCTTTCTAGAGCTACGATCATACTCTTTCGAAGCACTTCCCAGTAATTGTCCTAAAGCATAAAATAAATTTGGTCCACAGTTATAACATTGAGCTTGAACCTGAAAGGAGCATGTACCTAAAACTATCATCAGCATAAAATATATAAATTTATTCTGCATTTACTAATAACCTTTCTAATTTCTTAAATAATGAATATGGAATATCGTTCCTAAAATTAAGGAACCAATATTTGTAGAAGAATCTTGTCCCAATGCTCTGGACCAAAACTCAGGAAATTGAACCTGAACTTGTTGCATCGTTTGAACAAATTTATCCATAGCAAGCTGAGCTCGGCGAGATGATTCTGGCAAATTGCCATCCATAAGAACGGCCATCAATACTGCGGTTTGAGTACGAATATAACTGAAAACATGGTAGTATTTTATTTTTTCATCAGTTCCTAAATCACGACTGAAATCAATCATTGCATCATCAAAAGCCTTCACTGTTTGCTTGATGGTCTGGCAAGATTGAATAGAAGTCATGTTGACAGAAGCAACACTGGAAACGGATATTGAAACTAAAAAAAAGAAAGCAAAAAAAATTCTCATTGATGAACTCCAACATTATGTTTCAAAAGCACATCTGTTTCACATTGGTCTAAATTCCATTTGACCCAACGATCGAATATTTCCGCATGAATCCCATCATCATAAAATCTCCAATAATAGGGAGTTCGAGGATTTAATAAAATCAGTCTTATCACATGCCATAAAATAGGGCGAACTCCCGTAGGGTGAACATAGACATCAGTTTCCATTAAAAATGGATTTTGAATTTCTTTTACAAACTTAAGTGCCGCCTGGGAAGGCATGATGCTT
>CAZFSX010000379.1:0-1579 GCA_964522115.1 uncultured Pseudobdellovibrionaceae bacterium
CTCGTCGGCCGCATCCGGGTTCCCCAGGCAAGCAAGCAGATAGCGCTGGATGGCAGTATGTATTCCGAAAATATGTCACAGCAAAAATTTCTTCCGCAGTAAATTTATCAATGAATGCAGTTATAATTCCGTGTAACTCGATAAGCATTAAGAGGTGTATCTGCATACCTCTATTTTTCATCTCTCTAATTATATAATCCCGATATTCAGAAATACTCCCAAAGCCCAGGAGTTTAAAGACACCAATTTTTTTTCCAATGAAATCTGGAAGGTCTGCTATTAATCCATGTACATTAATAATGAATTTTTCATAGTCGACGTCATTCAGGTCCAAATCTAAAAACTCAATTGTTCTAGTAATCCAATGCGCAGCGGAACTGTAGTTTTGAGCTGCCCATAGGTGTTGGCTCTCACTCCAATTTTTAACATCATTAGGAGTGGCATTTGGATTGTGCGTTTGAAATATTTTAAGAAGTTCTTTGTCGAAAGAATCCATACGCCCCCAGTAACTGCTTAACTACTTTGAAAGTCCAAAATAGTCCCGCAAAGCCATTATTATGACCTGGCTCTGCTTTCCACCCGTCTCTTTGCAAATATCCTGAACATGAGAATAGACATCCATCGGTAGTCTTACAGCAATTAACTCCGACTTCTTGGCTTTCTTGTTGGCAACTTGCTCTTTTATTTTCTTTTTAAAATCTTTATTCATCAATTGTTATACAGTTTGTCATGCTATTTGTTATCTTTACTTTATACTAATTGTATAACAAACTTGATTACAAGGAATTTGTGATGAGAACAGACCATTTTTGTTACATTAGGATTGGAAATCTTCGGCCAAGCATGGCTGATCAAAAATCACAGCTAGTCGCACATAGTTCAAAGGAGCTCCGACTCTTCTCGGATGATTCTGCCTCGAAGGATCGGAGCGGATTTAAAAAACTTTGTGAGGCTCTTGAAAATTCTAAGGGTGGCCAACTCTTTGTTTACGACTTGCGTTCGCTTGATAAGTGTTTCAGGTCCGCAGAAGTCCTTTTGAGTTTTCTCGCCCTTATCGAGCGCAGTCGAATCGAACTGGTGTCACTGACGGAATCAATACCGAAAGCGTTTGATGCCTCTTATTTATTGAATACCTACAGGGTGATTTCAAAAGAACTTCACAAGGAGCATATTCAAAATAGTCTGCACCGAAGAAAAAATGTTGGTTTGACCGTGGGAAGGCCATCCACAAGAGACGATCATCAAATAATTGAGCTGCGACGAAAGGGGTTTACTTACCGCGAGATCGCGCAGCAGCTAAAAATATCAATCGGTGCTGTTCAAAGGGGCTTGAGCGACCAAACTATCTAGACCTTAGTCTGGCTCTGGCCAATGTATCGTATCATTTTATTCTTGAAAGTTTCGTTAAAATGCTGTGTCATTCTATATGTAGGTCGAGAAGGACTTTCGACCAGAACAAAACCCCAAGGGAGGGCAGCATATGTACGACAGCAATATTTTTTCCCAATTACCCATAGCCAAAGCATTAGATAGCTTATCGCAACCCAGCCAAAACTTTCGTCTGGCTGAAGCCTTTGCC
>CAZFSX010000379.1:1589-2501 GCA_964522115.1 uncultured Pseudobdellovibrionaceae bacterium
TCAATCGTTTGTTACAAAACTGCGGCAAGTAATTGGCCGCGACACAGTTCCATTTTCAACAAAAATCGGAACCCACCCTGACTATGAATATCTTAAAAGAGGGCAAGATACCAAAGGCCCAATCACATCGATCTTTATTGATATAAAAGGCTCAACTCAGCTCTGGGAAAAATTCCCATATGAAACCGCGTTCTTCATGCAAAATGCCATCGTTCAAAGCGCGATTTATGTGATTCAAGCTTTTGATGGTCACGTTGTTCGTATTCATGGAGACGGGATATTTGCGGTTTTCGGAAGAAAGACAGCTTCAATTGAAAATTGCTTGTTGGATGCTTTGAATGCATCCTCAACCACGTTGTTTTTACTTGAAACTTACCTCGAAGAAAAATTTAAAAAATTAGGATTGAACCCGCTCAAAATTAGAGTCGGCGTAGATCACGATAAGGATGCCTACTGGAAACACAATGGCATCGATGGGTGTAATGAATTGTCTCCTAGCGGTCTTTATGTAAGTTTAGCAGCCAAACTTCAATCTCGCGCCAGTGCCAACTCAATTATGATTGGTGATAACGTCAAAAATATCCTTCAGCTTCCCGATGAGTTTCTGGCAGTGAAAACTTTTATTGAAAATGGTAAAGAAAAAACAGATCCCTATATTCGTGGCACCTATAGAATGTGGCTGTTTGATTGGGAAAACCATATGGGAAAATTCTCTTGGGTTACCAGAGAAAATGGTAAGCTTCTTCCGGCTACGACCGGCTCAAGTTTATTCCAGTTGCATTCACAGGTGGTGTCTTCGTTTGGCCAATTACAACGTGTTTTTCCAAGCTCCATGGAGGTTCTTAACAAAGGTCAAACAATAAGGTTTTCACTCGGACCGCTTCCCAAAAATTGCACGATTAAATGGTATGT
>CAZFSX010000380.1:0-2497 GCA_964522115.1 uncultured Pseudobdellovibrionaceae bacterium
GTTCTCTACTTCTATCACCCAAAGCAACTTCCTTAGAAAAGCTACGATATGAAATTTGCAGACAATTTGTCATTTACCAACGTGATCATCAGTTAAAATGTAAGGAGCTTGCAAAACGTGTCGGTGTCGATGAAAGCATTATGAGCAAAGTTCTTCGCTATAGACACGATCGCTTTTCCACCGATAAGTTGATTGAAATGTTGTCAAAGATTTACCCAAAACACCATCTGGTCCTCAAAGTGTCTTAGTTGATTCACTGGACTGAATGTGGTCTGACAGGCTATTTTAGTCATTTTGCCCCATATGTGGTTATTTTGTATGTAAAAATAACCACATATAGAACAAATTTACATGTGTAGAAGAAGCTATCAACCACGACTTAATATATGAATTGGTCGATATATATGTAAATATGGTGTACATGTGGTTATTTTGTATGTAAAAATGACCACAGATAAATCGTACAAATATGTCACAATTCGTAGGCAATTGCCTGTATGACAAGAAAGATAGAGTAGGTTGACTTGATGTATACCAGACTACTTTTGGATGAGATTAAGAATACAAAAAAAAGCCTTATGATTTTAGGACCTCGTCAAGTTGGAAAATCAACGCTCATTCACTCTTTGAGACCTGAGTTATCTATTAACTTAGCTAATGAGTCTGAATTTTTTCATCTTCAATCCGATCCATCCGAACTTGAACGCCGTGTTTTTGGATCTAAAGCCAAGACCATATTCATCGATGAAATTCAACGTATTCCACGAATGACAAATACCATCCAGGATATTATCGATAACAATCCCTCTCTTCGCTTTTTTTTATCAGGATCCAGCGCTCGCAAGCTGCGAAAGGGAAATGCAAATCTACTTCCAGGCAGACTTTTATCTTTTCAATTGGCTCCTCTTGCCGCCGCGGAATTAGGATCGGACTGGGATATCGACAAGGTTATGCGCTTTGGCTCTTTACCTGGAATTTTAACCACACAAAGTGATAAAGAAAAAAAATTAATGCTAAAAAGTTATACAAACAGTTATTTGAAAGAAGAAATCATGGCTGAATCTTTGGTTCGGCAGGTTGATGGCTTTGTGCGCTTCTTATCCAGCGCCGCTGCGGATGCTGGGAGTTTTTTAGACTATTCAAAAATTGCTAAAAAATCAAAAGTTCCAAGACAGTCAGTTGTTCGACATTTTGAAATCCTTGAAGACACATTGATTGCTCGTAAAATTCAAAATGACCCCAATTTAGATTATGAAGAATTTGATCTGGTGAAACACCCAAGATTTTACTTCTTTGATCTGGGAGTGTTAAACACAATAAGAGGCACTTTTGAGTTAAATCAAGAGCGTCTTGGTTTTCTTTTTGAGCATATGGTTTTTAATCAAATTGTCAACTCAGCAACAGGTCGTAATTTAGATTATGAAATCTACAATTTTAGAACTCGCGGCGGACTTGAAGTTGATTTTATTTTAAAAATCGAAGGGACCTACTATGCTCTTGAGTGCAAAGCTGGAAAATCAGTGACATCTTCAGAGCTGAATCCAATCAAGAAAATCAGCAAGTATTATCCAAAAATTAAAAAACTTGTCATCTATCAAGGAACAAAAGAACTCAAAGATGGAGATGTTTGGATACTTCCCTTTCAAAAGGCCCTCAAGATCCTGGGGCTGTAGGAAGTCACTCTGGTTGAATAACTCAGTCAAGCAAGCAAAGGCTGGTGCTGAATCCAAAGACTCAATCTCAACGAATTCCAGCTTGCTGTCGGTACTTCCATTGATTATGGGTGCGACAAAGCAAGGTTCGATTTTCAATGTGATCTTGTCCACCAGCCCATCGTGGCTGCAGATGTTCCATTTCCAACTGAAATTTTTCACCACATCGCCTCCCCGTCAGAGGATCGTGAAATTGACATCCATCCCATTTTTGAAAAATTTGCTTTTTTAAACTGATTTCAGACTTATCTGATTTTTGTTTTTTGTTTTCCTCTTCGGAAGCGGATCTTTGTTCTTCGTCTTTAATTTTGGAAACAGAGAAGGGTTCCGTTTTTTCCTTTTCGGAAGTAAGACTTGCTAAAGTGTGCAATTCCGAAGGAAGCGTCAATGTTTTTGAAGAATCCGTGGGCTTGGTCGAAGGGTCTTTCTTGTTCAAATAAAAATCCATCAACTCTTCTAAGCAATTGACCGTGGTAGTGCCTTTCTTCCCTTGTTGCATCTTCGCTGCTAAAAGTTCACGGCAGCGCTGGAGTTTTTTTTGTTGTTCTGGTGATAAAGTGATGCTGTACACACACGACTGATCTTTTTGCATGATTTTTCGTTCGGCTTGCTGAAGGGGAAGGTCCAACTTTTCTGCCACCAAAACTTGGGTTTGCGCAGTCGTTTTCTGTGCGACTTGTGCAAACACTTCGCGCTTGATTTCCACGGAAAGCTTTTTGCCGGTTTGAGATTCTTTGAATTTCACAGCTTGGCTGATCACGCCGATCTGAGAAAGATTCACATCC
>CAZFSX010000381.1:0-2489 GCA_964522115.1 uncultured Pseudobdellovibrionaceae bacterium
AACTGTGGATCAGTTAACTTTCGAGTTAATTTTGGTAAAATGAATTCACCAATTGAACATCTGATCTAAGTAAGACAAGAATACTTTGCAATTGGACACCGCCAAAGAGGGTCACAAGGCACAATCCTGCAACTAAAATCCCCACACACAGAAGTATCTTTTTAAACATCTATTTCCCCAAACGCCCAACAAGAGCTTTCGCTTGCTCGATTCCTTCGGCCATTTCGCCTTTCATGCTTTTCAAATCATCTATCGATTTTGTCTTTAAATATTGATGGCCTGATAGATACACTAAAATCGGGTGCACAATGGTATGCATTGGGTCTGAAATGGATTCATTTTCTTCTTTCTTTAAATCCACTCCCACTTTGTCTGCTGCCAATTCTGCAGCGTCAAAGTCATGCCACAACTTTTGTGCTTTTTTATATTCTATTTTTTTTATTGCATCGATATGAGATATCATCACATCCACAGGTTTTTTGGACTCTGGAAATTTCTCGGCATAAGCTTTCGCCAAAGAAACTCCGCTTTTAATAATTTCTGAGACATAGGAATCTAATTTTGCGGGATCGACATTTTTTGACTGAATCATTTCCATCACAAGATTCCCATTTTTTTTGTAGGATTCAAGATCCTGGACATTATCTGCCAAAACTAGATTTCCAGACAAAATAAGACCAATACAAAACATAAATAACTTCATATTCCCCCCGGGGTTTGATCGTGTTTTTAAGACTACGTCGATTGAAATGAGAAATCTTGTTAAGATTTCCATCGCTGTACTTGAATCTAGTGTAAGAAGACTTCTTTGAAAAAATGGAAACGTATGATTCGCGATCTGGACTTTTATCAAGGGTTGCTTTCATCGAAACGAATTTCAATTTCAGAATCTAAAATTTTTTTATACAACTGGATGCGTTCGTAAATGGGATACCAATCAAACAAAATCAGTTCGATGGGCTTCCACAATGAAACCCAACCAAAAATTACGATTCCCTCTCTTAAGGTCGAACCCATGAACTCGCTATGAACGGATTCCGTCCACCTTGCTAAAAACAGACAAGAAGTCAAAATAACAAGTCCCACAGCCAAAAACAATCGCGCCATTCGAAGCATCTTCGAGAATTGAATTTTCTTTAAATCGATTTGGTAACTAAAATGGGAACGTATGGCATCCACAATGGATTCAGAATCCAAGTCAGGTGTTCTTCCTGCAATAGAAATTTGCAATTTAATTGGAAATCGTTGAGGAATTTCATCCGCAGAAGTGATCACGTAATCTGTAAAATCATCATCCAAATCACGATCACGAAATGGAGCTGGATCTCTGGAATCAAAAAGCTGAAGTGCTTTATTGATTCGAATTTGAATAACTTGTTTACCGTCAACCTTTTGATATCGTAGTGATTTGGTACTATACATCTAACCATGATTTCAAAGCTTGCATAAAAAGGTCAATTTATTTTCGCCACGATCCTTTGACAGAGCGAAAATGTTAGGACTTTTTTTATTATAAATTTTCTTGTAACTTATCTTTGTTCTTTTGTTGAAGTTGCTATTTATATTGAATTGAAAAAGGAGTTGAAAATGAAGTTTTCTGTAAAAAATTTAGTTCTAGGCCTCATCAGTGCCTCTCTTTTGAGTGTGGGTTGTGCGTCTGTCCAAGAAAATCCCAACACAGCGAAAAGCGCTGGAATCGGAGCCGCTGCAGGTGCTGTTGTCGGAGCCATCATCGGCCACCAAACAGGTAATCGCGAAAAGGGAGCCTTGATTGGTGCTGCTCTTGGCGCCGGAGTTGGAGGCGTCGTTGGTCAACGAATGGATAAACAACAAAAAGAGTTAGAAAAGATTGCAGAAACAAAACGTACAGAAACAGGACTTATCACAAAACTAAAAAGTGATATTCTTTTTGACACTGGCAAATCAGACTTAAAACCCCAAGCGAAAGAAAATATTGCTCAACTTGCAGCCATTATGAAAAAGTATCCTGAAAATGTCCTCACCATCAAAGGCTACACAGATGCAACTGGGTCCGATAAGATCAATATCCCTCTTTCCAAAAAAAGAGCCGAGGCTGTACAAGCTCACTTAGTTTCCAATGGTGTTCCAGGAACAACGGTTTCATCTCTTGGATTAGGTTCCGCAAATCCAGTGGATGCAGGAAAAACAAAAGATTCTTTAGCTAAAAATCGTCGTGTAGAAATTGAAGTCACCGTGGATGAATCCAAAGTACCAAAGTCTTAGTACTATCCTGTTTTCAACCCCCTGGTCTGATGGACATCCCCCAGGGGGAGACGCTACAAAGAGACTTTCAACCAAAAAAAGGAAGTCTCTGATGCAAAATGAATCTATCACAGTTCTTGATTTACGAACAATGCCATCACAAATCAAACACCCCACTGTTTTCGAAACTTTTGATAATTTAAAAGTGGGCGAATCCTTTATCATTCGAAACGATCACAATCCAATTCCCCTCTTAATGCAAATTC
>CAZFSX010000382.1:0-2488 GCA_964522115.1 uncultured Pseudobdellovibrionaceae bacterium
AAAACTCCTGACAAAGGGAGTGCGAGAGCTTCCTAGGATATAGACCTTTTGGATCGTGCTGGAGTTCTGTTTTGTCATTGGGTACCTCCTTCGGTTTGCGTAGTTATCAAAATGGGACTTTGAAGTTTGGTTCTTGATTCCTACCTACAGGTAGGATATCATCCTACTTATAGGTAGGAAAGTAAAAAATGAAATTAACAGGGACAAAGGTCAAAATCTTGCGACAGGGTCGATCTCTTTTGCAAAAGCACGGCTATCATGGCTTTAGTTTTCAGGATATTGCAGATTGTTTAGAAATTAAAAAAGCCAGTCTTTACGATCACTACTCCTCAAAAGAGGAATTAATTTTGGCAATTTTGGATGAATATTTTATTCAGTTCCAAGATTGGACTGTTCGAATTCAGGATTTATCCAGTCTTGAAAAAATACAGAAAGTTTTTGAAATATTTTTTACATTTACATCGGATAAGCGAAAAGTCTGTCCAGTCTTGGCTTTGACGATCGATACGAAGCCTCTCAGTCAAAAGATACAAAAAAAAATGCGTCTGTTTGTTGAAGCATGGTTGCAGTGGTTGGAACAGCAGGTTCGTCAAGGTCAGGCAAAATCTGAAATTAGACCGGATCTAGATCCCCGCTGGGTGGCTTCATTCATTTACAATGAGGGGATGGGGTCGCAAATTCAAGCCCGAGTTTATCAAGATCCTAAGATCCCACTTCAATGCGGGCAGATGGTGCTTCAGCTACTTCAATCGTGACCAAAGATACGCACACTCCAAGCTCTTCATATGGATTCGTTCTTCCAGATTTGCGCTTCCTGCATGGCCACCGTTGGTGTTTTCGTAGTAATAATAGGGGTGACCTTGTTGTTTCATTTTTGCTGCCATTTTTCTTGCGTGAGCTGGATGAACGCGATCATCTTTCGTGGAAGTTGTGAACAATGGCATGGGATACTTTTTGTTTTCCCGCACATGGTGGTAGGGAGAATAAGTCATCAAAAACTTCAGGTCTTCAGGGTTGGAGGGATCACCGTACTCTCCGATCCAGCTCGCTCCTGCAAGCAGAAGATGAAAGCGACTCATATCCAATAACGGAACTTGGATGACCGCTGCATTAAAAAGTTCAGGCCTTTGCACCATCACGGCACCCATTAAAAGACCTCCGTTGCTTCCGCCCATGATCCCAAGATGACGTGGTGATGTGATCTTGCTTGCAATCAAATCTTCAGCAACAGCAATGAAATCATTGAATGCCACTTGACGTTTTTCTCGAAGAGCCGCTTGATGCCATTGCGGACCAAATTCTCCTCCACCACGGATATTGGCCTCGACGTAAACGCCGCCCCTTTGCAACCAAGTTTTTCCCATCGTTGCTAAATAACTTGGAGTTAAAGATACTTCAAAACCACCGTAACCATAAAGTAAGGTAGGTGTCGATCCATCGGCTTGAAAACCTTTGGGCAGCACAATAAAATACGGGATTTTTGTTCCGTCTTTACTGGTGGCAAAGCGTTGTTCAACCTGCATTCCTTGGGCATCAAATCTTGAAGGTTCCGCCTTCAGTAATTCTAAAGAAATTTTTCCTACACCATCCTCATGAACTAAATATTGGGATTGAGGTTTCAGATGGCTTGTCACAGTCAACAGAGTCAGATCCACACCTTCGATAGGATCCTTGACTTTCAAAGACAACATTCCCTTGGAAGGAAAAGGAAGTTTTGTGAATGTCCATGGACCTTTTGAGTTTGGTTTTCCTTGAAGAACAACTCCCTGAACTTGATCCAGAAGAGTGATATAAATTTCATTCTTTCTGAGGCTGACATCATCAATAGATTGATCTTTGTTGGCAGAGAAAACAAGTTCCACTTTATCCAAGGAAAAATCTTTGATGGGGTGGCGTACGATGGAGTTTGATGGAATCTGTCCTGATTTTAAATTTAAGGGCTCGCGCAAAGATGCGTACAAGTAGTCATCCTGAACTCCCAGAAAACTGACATCATTGGGAAGCGGAGTTTTTTGAAGTTTTCCTGCATTCCAAACAAAAAGTTCTTGATGATAAAAATCAATTTGGCGTGCGAAAAGAATGTGTTGGTGATCATTGTCTTTCAAAACATGAACAGCCGCTGCAATATCCGTCGGTTGAACTTCAAAAACTTGTTGAGCTGAAGACAGTGGCGTACCCCGCTTCCACCATTTTAAAGTTCGAGGGTATCCAGCTTGGGTCATGGAATCTTTTCCAAAATCAGTTCCTAGAATCAGCTCGTTTTCATTGACGGCGGAAACTTCTGATTTTGCTTCAGGGACTTCGAAGCCATTGGTGACAAATTCTTTTTTATCCAGATCGAATTCACGTAAAACGACGGCGTCTTTGCCTCCTCTGGAAAGAAATAAAAGAGCGCGTGAAGAGTCTTTATCCAGTCGCAGATTTCCTTTATAAACCCAGTTTTCATTTTCACGAGCGGAAAGTGCATCAAAATCTAAGATGGTTTCCC
>CAZFSX010000383.1:0-2482 GCA_964522115.1 uncultured Pseudobdellovibrionaceae bacterium
CAGTCAAGAATGACAACATCAAATCGATTGAGGTTTTCGGCACAAACGACTCAGCCAAAGTGGCCACATACAACGTCAAAAGCACTGACAACTTCATCGTGACCAAAAGCAAAACCTCCTTCCCCTCTGAACTCGAAATCGGGTAAGATGGCACTGTGAAGACCTACGGTGGACTGATCTTGGTCAAGCTGAACTTGAAGGACGACGAAAGGCCAGTTTTCCAAGGAGATGTGCACTTGAAGTACAGGACTGCAGAGGGATAATTTATCGTGGAAGACTATCCCTTCAAGTACGAGACTCCCGCGAAGGAGCAGTTCTACAGCGACGAGTGTCTGTATGAGGCCCTGAGCGGGTTCTTCTATGTCCACGAAGTCAAGAACATTCTCAAAGCCGTGAAGGAGGAGGGAGACAACGATGGGGTTAAGAAGAAGTATGTGGAACCACTGAAAAAGCTAAAAGCATTGGCTCCAAAGTCAAAGCAGGAATAGCTTTAAAAGCTGATAAAGAAGATGGAGCCAAAACAGCAGAACAAAGAATAGGATGAAATTAACAATATGCTGAATGCCTTATGATTGAAATTTTGCTGAAAATTATTTTGAATTGAATTCTTTGCTGATATTATTAACTTGAAGATAAAATAAGTTGCGATAATGCGAATTGTGATGTGCATTCTCATAGGAAAGAACTACTCAAGATTTTCAAATAAAATAATGCATTGAATAGAAACATGCTAATAAATGAAAAAAGTGTGTTACCTTTTGGCCCAAAATTCATTCAACTTTTGCTTCAGTTCGTTATTATTTTCGAATAAAGAATAACCAAATGAAAGAAAATTATAAAATCATGTATAGTAAATATTGAAGATGCAGAGATTTCTCATCTTTGCATATGGTTCGATGTGGCCCCGAAGCCCGAGTACACCATCCAAGAGTTCTTCACATTTGAGGATCCAGTCACATGCGTCTCTGTGATCATTCTATCGTCCTTGTTGTACTAAATAAAACTGCCTGCCTCTTGGTCCGCTCGAAAGCTTTCATTCTTACCCCATCCCCTGCCAATCACTTCGCTGGCCTGATCATCGAAGTCCTGCAGCTCGTTTTCGTCGGCAATGGATTCGATCTACTTCAGCACCATTCTGACTTGCTCATGCCGTGGTGTAGCAGAATTACTGCTGCAGTTTTGATCATTCTTCTGAGAAGAGCGAAGACTTAATTTGCCCTCTCTACTGCTGCGTGGGTTTTCCCTCAAATCTGATTCAGCTGGCAGAGAATGGTAAGGTTGGGATGATGATGAGTTTGGTGCCAAATTGAGTGGGTAGAAATGGAAAGTTTGCGTCGGCGGGAGTTATTGGCGATGATGTTAGGGAATGGAGTGAGGCAGAGGAGAATTGTATTGGGGTGCCATCTGACGAGCTGCAGTTGGAGGCTGGTGAGTGGCTGGGTTGTGGTAGACTATGTTGACTTTCTTTTCAGAGAGCTGGTGATTGTGTTCAGCGATTCTGTGCTGTCCTTGCAAGTGCCCGAACTACTGCCTGATGGTGTTCCTTTGCTCGATTTTGCCGAAATCAACTTTGAACTCCTCGGTTCTCTGCTTGACGACTTGGTTTCTCGCGCTGCCGATCCTGTCTGCCGGCCTCTCGTTTCTTTCAATAAATTTAAAAGTCTCTTTCTCAATTCCATCGACCCGTTTCTCGCTCTGAAAGTTTGCGGGGAAGCCGATTTTGTTGATGTTGGTTCCTGCACTGCTAACAATCTCATTGAAGTCTCCAATTTTGCCAGGTTTGAGCGCTCCGCTGTGCAATTTGTGCTCTTCTAAATTTATATCGGTGTACCTTTGCCATTGTGCAACGACGGCACTAGCAACGCATTCGAACTCGCCTGCTAATGGACGCGCGACTGGTTTGGTGTTTTAGGTTTGTTCCTTTTGAGCGACGTGCGCACTTTGCTGCCTTCTTATTTTTGAACTTTTGATTCGGTTGATTTTGTTATTCTCTGGAACACCTGCGCTGTGTCCACAAACATCATATTGCGCGAGGGCTTCAAGCCTGAACTCTCCGCTGTAGTGCTGGTGTTGAAACAGTTGCAGTCGATGCCTTCATTTTCGTAGATAAAGGGATTCATTCTCAATTATCGATTTATATATTACTATTAAATAAGAAATTGACCAAACGAGAAAAATTCAAAATATATTTTATTATGTCGTATTTAAGATTGATAATTTTCTTGCAAAATTATAAAGAATTCTTTATTATTTTTACAATTTAAATATCCTTTACATTTAAATAGCTATAAATCAACAATTTTTCATTATTTCTTAACTTATTCAACAGGTTTTGACTAAACTGCCTTTTTTTGCTCTTTCTTTTGTTATTTTTTGTCCATTGATAAGTTGATCAGTTTTAAGATCTATTAATCTTTGATTTCATGCTCTGATTTGAAGAGAGATTCATCAATAGGAAGACCAGTCAAAGCAGTGGTCTTTC
>CAZFSX010000384.1:0-2480 GCA_964522115.1 uncultured Pseudobdellovibrionaceae bacterium
ATGCACTTTATTCGAACGAACAAAGACGGCTTCCTTGATAGGAATCAATTCGCTGTGAAAATAATCCACAACATAAATATCTGACAGAATCGATTCATTTTTTTTTACAAAATCAAGCAAGCATTCCATAGCGTCAAATTTAAAAACTCTTCCATGCTTGGTGATCACTTCTGCACCATATTTTCGATCATTCATTTTCATATGACAGTTTTCACAAGCATCCTCATTCCAGTGGATATCTTCAGCTTGCTTCTTCCCCGTACAAGAAAGAAGAAACAAACCGAAAACAATCCCGAATCCGATCTTTGCAAACAGTTTTGAACTATTTCGAAACATATTCATCTTCTTTACGAAAAGCCAAATAACCTGACAATCCCAAGGCAAGGCCTAAAAGATAAGCCGAAACACTGGGTAAAGAATAAGCTGAAATATTCAATAACTCTTTTTTCCCAATGAACGGAGGTTGATAGTGCATCCCAGGGACCTTGATAGGAGCATCGGGATTTAAATTATGACCGTAGTCATATTCCCACTTATAAAAATCCATCATACCCACTACACCTAAAAGGAATAATCCGACAACCCACACTCGCAATAAAAAGCGAGATTTCCAAAAACTGACAAGAAGACCCATAGCAATCATTCCACCTAAAATTTGAGGCATCCAAACAAGCTCTGGAATGGAATCAGGAACAATCGGAGCCATACCGATGTAGTGATTTAAAATATTAATGTTATCCATTTCGCCACTGATCTTCGACATCCAAATTTGTAAAGATAAACCCTCTGGATACTGAGGAGCAAATAGAGTGATTTCCCACAAAGGAAATAACATAGTCATCCCCAATAGGACAAAGGCCAACAGCATACCCCAACGTCGTAATTTCATATGAACCTCTTTGTTTTTTTGTCAAAGCACAGAATTCTATGCTTTGGCGAAAAAATGGGCCAACCTGTCCGCCAGGCTGGCCCTTGCATAAACACTAATTACCAGTTCCAAAACTCAAAGGAGTACTAGATCCAGCTGCGGAAACACGAATGTAACCTTGCATTTCTTGATGAAGAGCTGAACAGAAATCTGTGCAATAGAATGGATAGATTCCAGGTTTTTTTGGAGTCCATTTCAATGTGCCAGTTTCTCCAGGCATCAACAACAATTCTGCATTGTCAGCACCTAGGACGGAAAACCCATGGGCGATATCCCAATCTTGCTCTAGATTTGTTACGTGGAAATAAACAGTGTCTCCGACTTTGATACCTTCAATATTGTCAGGTTTAAAGTGAGAACGAATAGCCGTTCCATAAACATGAACAACATTTCCGTCACGCACAACGCGTGCATCTTTTTCACTACGTGCAACGTAAGCATGCTTATTTTCTTCCAATTTATAAATTTTACGAGAACGGTTTTTAATAACTTCCGCAGCAATACCATTGGCATAATGCGGTTCACCTACTGTTGGGAAATCCAAAAGCATTTCCATTTTGTTTCCAGAAATATCAATCAACTGCGCTGATTGAGGCAATTCAGGTCCCACTGGCAAATAACGATCTTTTGTGATTTTATTCATCGCTACAAGGTACTTACCGAAAGGTTTACGAGAATCTCCACCTGGAATCATTAAGTGACCAAGAGAATAATAAGTTGGCATACGGTCAACAACTTCCCAAGTTCCCAATTTCCATTTCACAACTTCAGAACTGACGAAGCAAGAAGTGTAAGCAAATCCTTTTCCATCAAATTCTGTATGCAAAGGACCCAAGCATGGTTTCTGAACTTCACCCTCAACCACAGATGGATAATCAAGGATTTGAATACCATCATAATCGCCAGCGAATTTCTTATCTTCAATCGCTTTGATCATTTTTTTGTAACCAAAAACTGTGATCTGAGCGGCTAACTTACCACCACCAACAATGTATTCACCTGAAGGATCTACATCCACACCATGTGGTGATTTTGGAATTGGCATGAAATACATCGACTCTGGGCAATCTTTAGGATTCAACATTTTTGTTTTTGCAACATTTGTTTGTTTTGTTGACATTGTTGCTTCATCAAAAGTGTTGTTCACATGAGCGCCATCTACTTCTTTCGCTTTGCCATCGGCCACGCATTTTTCAGCTTTTTTCCAATTGATGGCTGCGATCAAGTCTTTATCATTTTTCGACGCATTGATCTCGATCAAAGTGTTTGCTTTTTCACTATTATAAGATGTCAAGAAACACCAGTCGCTGGATCCCGCTTTACCGCAATGACCCAAGTCATAATCGATACCAGGAACTAACATCTGCCACGCGACCTTCATATGACCGCTATCTTTATCTACACTGATAAAAGAAACAGTTCCTTTGAATTTTTCTTTGTAGGATTTGATAGCAACATCTTCATTCGGAATTGGCACTGCAAAACGTGTAGAAGCAACTAGGTACTCATTATTATGAGTTTGAAAAGGAGAACCATGATTTCCACCTGAATT
>CAZFSX010000385.1:0-2474 GCA_964522115.1 uncultured Pseudobdellovibrionaceae bacterium
CTTCCAAGCTTTTCATTTTTATGCTAAGACTTCGTCGATATCCTTCTTTTTTGTCCATTCTTTTTACATGATCTCTGAAAGTGAGGCCCCTATGTCCCAACCTGATCAATGCCCAAAATGTCAGTCGACACATATTTATCAAGATGGAAATCTTTGGATCTGTCCAGAATGTGGTCAAGAATGGGTGCCTTCTGCTGCCCTTGCTGAACAGGCTGTGGAAGAAGATAGTTCTGTGGTGAAAGATGCTCACGGTCAGATTTTAGCGGATGGAGATTCCGTGGTGGTTCTGAAAGATTTAAAAATAAAAGGATCCTCCAGCGCTGTGAAAGGTGGAACGAAAGTTCGCAATATCCGTCTTCAAGATGCTGGCGATGGACACAATATCGCCTGCAAGATCGATGGTCTTGGATCGATCAATTTGAAATCCGAATTTGTTCGTAAAGCTTAGGTAGAATTTATTTAGGCTCGGGAGCTTTTCTCCAGAAAGCCAATGCTGCAAAAAAATTTTTCCATTTTCGTATCCATTGCTCCAAGTGGTTGTATTTTTTATTGGTATGCGTTTGCCCCCACTTGGATGCTCCTGGTAAGCACATATACAGAAATGGGTGCAACAGACGCCGAGGCAGCATCCGACGTAAGTAATAAAAAAATTCAGCGTCAAAGGTTGCGGGAATCCACAGCGGTGGTCGTACAGTCATGATCACATCCAAGATGAGTTGAGCAACTTTTTCAGGGGTCGTACTGGATTTTGCCATGCGATCAGCAACAAAAGGTGTCATATGTTTATAAAATTCAGAATAGGGATCAAAGCCTTTTTCGCTATAGCGTGCCGATCCAGTGTAATAGACATTTTTAAAAGAATTTGACTGAATAAAACCTGGTTGAACCAAGGAAACGTCGATACCAAAAGGTCGCATTTCATACCATAAGGCTTCACTGGCTCCTTCCAGGGCGTATTTCGATGCAGAATAGGATGCCATGGTTGGCATGGCAAGCATGCCACTGACAGAGCTGACATTGATAATTTTACCCCGTCCTTTGCGTCGCATGAAGGGCAGAACCAATCGTATCAAAGAGATCGGCCCCATGTAGTTCGTTTGCATTTGCAACAATTCATCTTCTTCGGTCATATGTTCGACGACACTGCGAAAAGAAATACCAGCATTGTTCACCAAAATATCAATGGCTCCCCAATAGACTAGGACATCGTGGACAAGTTTTTCACGAGACGCCGCCGAGGTGATGTCCAACTCATGCACCATGAAACGATTATCTTGTTCAAAGCCTTGCAGTAAGTGAAGAGATTTTTCTCTTGCTGTCACGACCACGCGGTACTGTGTTTGTTGATGAAACAGCTTACATAAGGCCAATCCAATACCCGTCGAACAGCCTGTAATCAAAACAACTGGTTTATAATTTTGAGGAATTTTACGTTTGAACCAATAAATATATTTGTACATAAGACTATTTTACAGAAAAAAAAGAACGAAAAAATGAAAGAGGTCTTCTTCAGCAAAAAACCTTTCGATGTGAACTGGATATTTTGTTGAATGACTCATTTTGAGAATTCTTCGACGCCGATTTTTCAGAATGTCTCAAGGGAAGAATATCTGCTTCTTCCCTTGAGTCCATTCATGTCGTCGAAGGTTTTTTCTTAGGGATCAGTGGTAAATTTTCAAGTTCAAAAATAACGGGGTAATGGTCTGAAGGCAGTGCTAACTTTGCATCCATTGTGGAAGGGACGGGGATTGGAAATCCCATTTTATCTTTATAGCGGTAGACATGTGCGCTTTTTTTCTTAAAGAATTTTTGAGCTTGAGAATTCAAGAACGCAAAATCAATTTGACGTCCTTCATTGGCAGAATTTTTGTTGATTTGAAAAAACGTGGCCCGTTCTTCATGGGTCAGTTGATCCAAAAAAGCGACATCTTCCAGATCCGTTTTTGAGTAAAGATCCAAAAATTCTTTATCCGTATTGTGACGACTAGCATTGCCATTGAAATCCCCAGCGACGACAATGGGAATGTCATGCTTGGTTTTAAATTCCGAATACAATTCAATCAAAGTTTTCAGTTCGGCTTGACGTCGCTCAAAGCCATTGGGATCGATCCCATCAGGATCTAAGCGACTTTTTAAATGCGTCAGCATAAGGTTCAAAAATGGTTTATCTCGATCTCTTGAAAAAAGACGAAGCTCAGCAAGATCCCGTGAAAATTTATGAGAAACCAGGTTTTTTCCATGACCGCTTTGGGCGGACATACGCTCATGGGGGTAAAGATAGTTGATGGGTCTGTTTTTATTGCTCATCAGATCGAAGTAAAAGGGAAGTTCTTTGCGAATCAAAAAGCCCACATCAATATGTCGTTCGGAATTCCCTTCGATCAAGGCCGCTGAATATTTTTGGTGCAAAAAAAGATGATTAAAATTTTCCAGACTTTCCAGGCCGCCGACTTCACAAAACATAATGATATCAG
>CAZFSX010000386.1:0-2465 GCA_964522115.1 uncultured Pseudobdellovibrionaceae bacterium
TTAAGTCTTGCAGCAGCGTTAATTCTTTGATTCCATAAAGTACGGAATTGTCTTTTACGCATTTTACGGCCTTTAAACATGTAGGCCATGGCTCTATCAACTTTTTCTGTAGCATGGATAAATGCTCTTGAATTAGCTGAGTAAAAACCTTTTGCTCTTTTTAAGACCTTCTTATGACGTGCTTTATTTGTTTTTCCTGATTTTACGCGAGGCATTTCTTACTCCTTAGAATACAAGCGTTCTGCTTGTTTGATACATATTAGCGTCGTCAACGTAAGTAACTTGACCTAAATGTCTTTTAGTTTTTGATTTCATGTGCGAGTTTAAGTGGCGCATTTTAGTTTGTTTGCGCTTCACTTTACCACTTGGCAATAAACGCATGCGTTTTTTTGCACCAGAATGGGTTTTTTGTTTCATATAATGCCTTTCCCCTACGAGGCGGTTCCTAAGAATTAGGGACTCTTTTTAGCCTGAACGGTAGAGGCAAGTTTTAATAAATTTTACTCGCAATGGCAAGCTTTTATTTAAGACTGACTCTTTGGCATTCTGGGCCCACAAATTGTTGCGGATGCGGAACGCATTTTCGCTGTACTTTCAATGTGTTACGCAAATAATTGCAATCCATTCTTACATGCCAGTGATCACCGTGATTGCTATCAATAACTACCAACCGGGTTAGAATACTGGCAGCTTCGGACTTGGTATCCGTATTGGATTTAAGATCGCCAGCAATAAGAGCCTGACGGCACATTTCGTTTTTGATCTTACGATTGACATAAATAACTTCCACAGGAGACATATCAAAAGTCGCTTTAATCAGCTTCCACTGGTTAGCCCCATCAAAATCGGCATGGGTATAGCTGCCCTTAACCCGGTCTAAATCCATAAAAGTCATTTTAGGACTTTTTGTGATGTAAGCTAAATCCACATCCATTCCCGTTTTATGACTTGAATGTCCGATCACACCGCCATTCTTAGCTGAAATATCATTTACCTTCATATCAAATCCAGGAACATTTTCTTTGATCCACTGACCAATATTCACAATCATTTCGACAATGTCATAGGTTCCATAGTGACGAAGTTTTTGTGGGCGCCAAACAGAAAAACCATTATCAGGTCCAAGCTTTTGGAACACTTCCAATAAACTTGTCGAGTTACTCAAATACACTCGCTTGCCATTTACAACTTGTCCCGTATGGGGCTTTCCCCAAGCTTGATCCAAAGGACGGCTTCCTGAAACCTCTGTTGCGGGCACAGGATTGGTTTCCACCTTAGGTGGCTTCGTCGGCGTCACAGGCGTCGTCGGTGTTACTGGTATTGATGGTGTTACTGGAACCGTTGGTTTCGTTGGCGCAGTAATCGGCTTCTTAGGCTCGTCTTTACTTGGAGCCGGAGTCACAGGAGTTTTTCCAGATCCTTTGTCATCTTTTTGAGGAGTCACTTTGCCAGGTTTTTCAGGTGATTCATCCATCGGCGGTGGTGGCTGAATTAAGGGTTCTTCGGTGGGAATAACTTCTTCCCCTTTTAGTATAGGTAATAATTTAAGTTTTTTCTTTGGAGTAATGCTTTTCTTTCTATTTTCTTCTACAACTTTTTTGACCTCGGGATATAAAACCGAAACATCGTCAATTGTTGGGTTTGTGAAATAGGAAGGTAATTCTTTACTTTTGATTTCTTGAATATCTTCCTCGTCACCTTGACGTTCAGAAGAACTTCCCTTTTTTTGCTTTTTCTCGTAATCAGTCAACTGCTCATCTGGAATAGCTTGATAAAATTCGTCAGGGGCAATGATTTCCGCATAAGGATTTTTAATTTCTGAATGAATGAAGTCTTTAGAAATAAGTTGATCTGTATAGAATGTATTTTCGTGTTTGTAATAGAAATCAATTGTTAACTTGTCGCAATCATCACCAGACACTTTGCTGTCGCCAGCAGATCCTGCTTCTTCAACATCTTTCAAACACACAGCCTTGGCTTTAAATAAATTCTTCAATGCTGATTTTGCATCTGTTACTTCTAAAGAAATTTCGGAATCCAAAGCCTTTCCTTTAAGAATGAAGGGAATTGGACTTTTTTCTTTAAAAGTCACATCCCCTGTCACCTCTAGCTCTGATTGGTCTTTTGAAAATTGGTGTTTTACGTTCGATAGTTTCAAAGCGCCTCGAACTAATTTAATCGTTGTTGTGACTTGTTTAGCATTGGGATTCACATCTTGAACTGAATCTAAAACTTCATTATCTGTTAAACCTGGAATCTGTTTTACACGGTAAAAATCACCAACATCATCGTATTTTTGCGGTAACTGTTGATTCCAACTTTCCTCACGCGCGACCTCGCCGGATTCAACTTCTTTAGCATAGTCCTTTGCCCCGGTTATCTGTTGATCTTTTGCAGCCTCTTTGTCTTTTTGAATTTGACCCTCTACATCCGCGGTCTTTTTTAGAAAAGGATCTGGCTGGGTT
>CAZFSX010000387.1:0-2457 GCA_964522115.1 uncultured Pseudobdellovibrionaceae bacterium
ACACAAAAATCAATCGACCGAGAGAGTCATGTCAACGCAACTCCTAACTACCGCATATAAACTTTACCACCCATATGAAAATCTTCAAGACAAGAGCTCGTCATTCGAAGACTTTTCTACGAGAAAATTCAGCATCTACTTCTTGTTTACTTTCCCACTTCGTAACGACAGGACCTGAAAAACCTTTATCTTTTGCAATGGCAACTATATGACCTTGATTGAGATCCAGGGTCTTGGGTTCAATCAAAGCAATGGGATCGGAATAAGCCTCGGTTGGAGAAATGATTTTCCATCCTTGTTTTTTTATATATTCTACCAAATCACTTGCACAAAGAGCGGCCAAGTCATTCTCATGAAGCAATAGTACATGCTTAGGCGAACGCTGAAGGACTGTTTGGGCTATATGATCATAGAATTGAATACCGTCCCAAAGAATTTCGACGTAGGAAGTACAAAGTCTGTCAGTATGAATCTTCATTTTCTTTTTGATCGCTTTTTGCAAGCTAGCATCCATATACCAATCATAGGTGTCGACAGTAACATATCCATTTCGATATCCCTGATCTTTGAGATACTTGCGAACGGCGTCTCTGTCGGTATCATTGGATCCCTCTTGAAGAAATGGAAATCGAAACCATTTATAATAGTTTGGAAAATTTGATAGGCGGTCATGCCCTTCTTGAATGTCCTTGATATATTGAGAAACGACTGTCGAACGAATATCAGGGTGGGAATGGCTGTGATTTGCTAGAATATGCCCCTGCTGTGCATACATGAATAGCCTAGCTCTTCCTTCAGAATCCAAACGATTCGAGTTACAGAAAAACGCAACTTGAGGAACTCCTGATTGACTCAGCGACTTGATGAGTTGATTTGTTCTCTCAGTTCCTGAAAAATACTTTCCAGAAGACATTGGAGCATCATCAAAAGTCAGAGCAATTTCACCAGCAACGTTTGCGATAGACCAAAGAAATGCGAATGTTAAGTAGACTCTATTCATTTTTGTTTTTTTGATCACGAGAGTTCTCATTTTTACCAATAACTCCAATTGATTTGAGCAGGGCGTGAAAGTTAATATCCCATCCAATCCCAAATTGTTTGTGCGGAAAAATGTCATTACTCTCAGTATTCCAAAAGTTTTTAAACATATTCTTTGAATCCCAATTCATTGGCATTCCTAAAAATTCTTTTTGTTCTTCTTCTTTCTGTTGAGTCATTCACTTCTCCCAATGTCATGAATTTGTCATTTGTGATTTCATCATCCATCATCAGAACAATATCTTCATGTTAGCTCGTGATCTTATCCGTAAACCAAGTTAATTCTATCATCTGACACAGAGTTTACATTTTGTTGCTGATACCTTGTTTACATTTTTCTAACCAAACTGAAATCCTCTAGAACAGAAGGAGGTCGCAAAGTCGTTTGGAAGACAGTCCTCGTGCTGCGTAAACTTTTCAATAAAGGCTCATACCACTTGCTCCGGATTTCTGAACACAGTAATTGGTAACAAACTTCCGGCAGGTTACATGAAAGAGGTCGCTGTGTATCAAACTTGGATAACACTAAAGTTTAATTCTACCCTATCTTTGATCCTCATCATTTTATCGACCTGTGCAAATGCCAATACAGAATGTGAATCACTTTTTCCCCAGAACAGAAATTTAGTGATCAAAAGAGATTTGTCTTTTTTTGAAATGTCTCGTGAGTTAAAAGGAATTCCTAAAATACTCAACGGACACCCGGTTCTATACATTAGCGCTCATCGTGGTGCTTTTGATGCGCAAATCCCTGGGCATGCGGAAATTTTTGCTCGACTTAGCCATAGCCGAAGTGACGTAAAAATAGACCATTCGGTGATACTGGATTTATCACGTGCGCAGACAGACGAAATTATTTCTGCTCTTTACCAAAGCGTCCAATACATCGACGCCTCAAATGCTGATCATAGATTACTGGCTGGACCAGGAGCCGGTCATACTCCTTTACCAGATTATATCATCAATATTATTTATGAACCGCCACTAGATAGAAATGGAAGATCCCTTGGGGGACCAATCACCACGTTCGGCTTAGATCAAAGGAACTATACACACATACTCCAAGAACTACGAATCTTCCTGGAGAAAAATGGCTTTATCAAAGGAAAGCTTCGTCCACGGATTGAAAACGGTTCGGTTCTCCATCAATGACTCACAAATGAGAAAAACCTAATTTTTCACTTCCGCTTCGGAAGTAGAATAGAAATATAATAAGAACCAGAGGATTTAAAAACTTTGCAAACTATCGCGCGAAAACTCTAAATGCTTGTTTTTATTAAATTGCGCTCAGTGATAAACAGTAAAATGAGAAGAGCCGAGAAGAGCCCAAGAGCCCAAGAGCCCTAGATCGCTGATGGTTCCCCAAGAAAATTGGGGTGACTGACGGGACTTGAACCCGCGACCCTCGGAATCACAATC
>CAZFSX010000388.1:0-2456 GCA_964522115.1 uncultured Pseudobdellovibrionaceae bacterium
TTTGAAAAAGCGAATGATCAAATTCAAGTTGCAGCAAAGGATATTGCAACGTTGATCGCAGCAAATGGAAAAGGTTATGAACTAAAATATTTCCCAGCCTTTTTGCATCAATTGGAAATCTTAGATGGAACAAGTTGGGATATTGTCGCTGATATTGAAAAGTACATGCCTTTGATTCAAAAGTTGAAACAAACTTTAACGGGGGGCGATCCATCTGTTGTTGGCGCACAACAATGGCGACAGTTTGCCCTTTTGGGTTCCAGGGGATATATCCAGTATCTTCGATATTACTATTTCATCAAGACGCCACGTCGCGGTCTGATTGGTGGAACAAATTTGGTTTACATTGCTCGTTCTGTCGATGATTTATTTTCATATTTAGCAGACTTAGTTTCAGAAAAACCTGGCCAACATTTTACTCGTTCAGAATTGTTGGAGTTACTTCAGGCTTTTTCTGAATTCTTTCCATCCGTGAAGGTGCGTGAAGAATTGCTTGTGGAAGTGATGAAGATAAAAAGATTGTTTTTCGGTGGCAGTGATCAAGAATGGACTCCTCGAGATTTTGAATATGCGCGCAGTAAAGTGACAAGTTTAAGATTTATATTTGAAGGTTTTTTAAACTATGCCAGTGTTTATGGTCAAAGTTGGAGACCTGATGATGAACCATTAGATCAACGATGGAAGTATTATAATGAAGCTCAAGATCAATTGATTCAATTTGGAACTGGATTGGGAAAACTCTTTGATACAGATTATGACTTAAATAATATTCAAAAATTAGCATCAGAAATTCAAAAAATGAATCCACAGGAACCTAGTCGATTCAATGATTGGATTCAAAAATATTTACCTTTGGTTGTCGATTTTAAGGTTTTGGTTTTGCATCAACAAGGAAGTTTGGTTTACCAAAAGGATTGGTCTGAACTGTTGCAAAGATTTGCGCAGGTTTACAATCAGGTACTTTTATACAATTATTTTATCGCGAACAATTCGATGTCTTCGGGTGTGGGACTGAAAGGAATGGATTTGCTTTTTCAGCAAACATTCACATTGTTTGCTGAGTTAGTAAAGAAAAGTCCCGATGGATTATTGAGTTTTGTCCAATTGGATTCCTTGGTTGGAAATTTAGTTAGATCTGGGCTTTTTGTGAATGGTGTCACACCAGAGACGGCTCAAAAGATGCTGCATATTTTGGCGCATCGTTTATGGCAAACTCCAGAAAGAAGACTTCAGGGAGGAGTTGTTTTTGGTTTAGATTCCACCGGGATTCAGTTGATGCGACAAGAGATTGGATTCTGGGTTGCAAATCAAAAGAAAGCAGAGGATGTTTTTTCTCAAACACCATCGATTCCAATTCAAACTTTGATTCAACGTTGGAAATCTTTTTCGGACCCATCACTTCAAGAAATGTTGCAGGTATGGGATTCTTTTAATCCTCTGATTTTTGATCAAAGTGGGATCTTGTTTCAAAATGATCGTCCAATTTCTTATACATGGGCTTCATTCAATCAAGCGAATCTTGCACGTTCAATCATTCGGCTATTTTTTAAATCCTATATTTCAGATCTTCGTCGCACTTCTTATGATCAGGGATTTACGTTGGACGAAGCGAAGTTGGCGTTTTCAGAGCTTCGGATGTTTTTTGTGGAAATGGGCATCTTGGATAGGGACAATCAAACATTTCCAAGTTCGCGATTTCGAGAAGCAAGCCTATTTACTTCGCGCAGTGATGGAAATGACCTGGTTAGTTTTGCAGAAGGTGTCGATTTGGTGCAGATGATTTTGTCAGGAGTCAAGTTAGATGCCGACATGAGACCTTGGGTTATTAAAGAATGTGCTGTTTTGCGAAGGCAATCTACAGGCGATAGAATGGTTTCAGTCCATTGTATGGTGAATACTTATCAAAAACATCTTGATTTTTTGATGCGGGGTCAACCTCTGTTTCTGAATGCGATGAAAAATATGTCTGTGGATGATCAGAAATCAGTTTTGATGAATTTGATGATAGCAACAGGATATGTTGAACAAGATGTCTCGAATATTTTAATAAAGGATGCGGCTTTGGCTCCACATGTGATGCAATATATAGAATCAATTATGCTTCGTTATGATCGTGGATCGGGATCCAGGTGGATGAATGGACAATTGGATACCGAGGAAGTTTTAAAGGCCTTCCCTGTTTACAGAAAGATATTACAGGATATTGGAGGAATGACGGATGAGGAAGATTTGCAGGCCTTATTTACTTACATCATGAAACATGGAGAGCCTCCGACAAAGAATTTAAAAGGAGCGATCAAGTTTTATTGGTGGAAGTGGCATCGTAGTTCTTGGGATGTGGAAACAACCCGTGCTGATTTAGCTCGTATACTAGCATATATTTCAAAAGCGACTGCAAAAAAATCCACAATCCAGTTGGTTCATTTGCCGCCTGAATCTGAAATCATGCCCTATTT
>CAZFSX010000389.1:0-2454 GCA_964522115.1 uncultured Pseudobdellovibrionaceae bacterium
GAACAGATTCCATTGATCAACTTCCAGAAATTGTGGAACGCACATTGGGCACCAAAGAAAAGGTGATTCAGGCGAAGTTTGAACACCGGGCGCCTTACAATATTGAAAATTTAGTTCGAAGTCCTGGTGTCAGTACTTTTGTGAATATCATGAAGGGTTGCGATAATTTCTGCACTTTTTGTGTGGTGCCTTACACCCGTGGACGCGAAAAAAGTCGTCCTCTGCAAGATGTTTTAAAAGATCTTCAGGCCTTGGTTGCGCGAGGAGTGAAAGAAGTCACTTTGCTGGGACAAAATGTGAATTCTTACAAGAGCGAATGTGGGGCTGACTTTGCAAAGCTTTTGGAAGTCTTAGCCACCGAATCGGGTTTGCAGCGTTTGCGATTTACGACCTCTCACCCGAAAGATTTCAATCGGGATTTGGCGAAGGTCCTTTACCGTCATCAGAATGTGATTTGTGAATATATTCACTTGCCCATTCAAAGTGGAAACACAGAAGTTCTGGCGCGGATGAACCGTGGTTACACGCGAGAAGAATATTTAGAAAAGGTGAAAATGTTGCGTGAAGAAATTCCGAACGTGGTTTTTTCAACCGATATTATTGTGGGATTTCCGGGGGAAACCGAAGAACAGTTTCAAGATACGATGTCGATGGTGGAACTTGTTGGTTATGAAACCATTTATGCCTTCAAATATTCTCCAAGGCCCTTCACGAAAGCGGCTCGATTTGAAGATCAGGTCAGCGATGAAGTGGCTTCAGAACGCTTGAACCGCTTGTTTGCTCACCACGAAAAATTGGCTTTAGAGTGGGTGAAAAAATACGAAGGACAAGAATTGCCAGTGTTGATCGAAAAAGTCGATGGGGAGCGTAAGAATTTATCGGGTCGTACGACTCAGAATAAAAATGTGTTTTTTACTTTGCCTGCGGATATGGATTTTGCCAGCGTCAGTCAAAGCTTGATTGGAAAAACTCTTCCTGTTCGAATCACCAAAGCATTTCCTGCGATTCTTCGCGGGGAACTTGTGGGAACACACTGAATGGAAACCAAAACAGAAATGGAAACAGCATGAAAACTCAGTTCGTCTTTGATTCCAGTCTTTTGGAAGAAATTGAAACAATGGATGGCACGGAAGAGCGTGAAATACCTGAAGATCAATTGGTGCGACTCTTTCCTTACGGAGTCAGTTTGGCCGCCGATGCTTCACGGCCGATTCTTTTGTTCAAAACGCTGACAGGGGAAACCTTACCTGTACCCGTGAATCATCTGGAAGCAGGGGTGACGATCAGCCAATCGAACAAGACGTCGGTGCCGGTGACTCCTCATAAGGTGACAGAGCTCTTATTGTCTTCTTTGGGCGTTCGCTTGGAGCGTTGTTTATTTGTGGAAATCAAGGGGCAGCATCAATTTGTGCGCCTGTTTGTTTCAGGTCATCCTAGTTTAAAAAGCTTGAAGGTTCGTGCGGATGAGGCCATGTCCTTGTGCCTGCATTTAAATACTCCTATTTTTGCAACCAAATCCCTGATGAACAAAAGCCGCGTGATGAGCATGGATCTTCATCCTGGGGACCAGGGGCTGTTTCAAAATGCCGCAGATCTTTTACAGCGAGATCATTCTTATATCATGTAGATATCTATTCGTGCGCGGGCGGCTGATCAGCGGCCCGCACGTATTCGCTTCGATCACCAACTAGGGTCAGTCGTTCCAGTTTGCTTGATGTCGCAGGTTGGATTCTTTGACCAGATCTCGAAGAACTTTCAAGCGTTCACTCAAGGCTTGGATTTTTTCATTGGAACTTTCTTTCAGTGCAAATCTCAAATATTTAACACCGCCAGCAACATTCAGCATGGGCGGGGGTGTATGTCTGTCATTCAGAAATGGAAAGACATTGCTTTGATAGAAAGACTCTAAAAACCCCACGGCATCTTCCAATAGAATTTCTGCAATCGTGGGGTGCAGATCTTTCCATGAATGGGCCAGCTGATACAAATATTTTTCAACAAAATTGGAATTGAGACTATTCAGAAAGTAAGTTCCTTTGGTTGGAATTTCTAACATGACTGAAAACTGCATGGCGTAGGTATGTGGATCCACGGAATGAACAGCATGCTTATCAAAAATATTGTCCATGTCTTCAGATCGGTGGGCAAAAAGAAAGGCTCTTTGGTATTGATCTATTGGAACATGAGTTACACTAAAGTTTTTCTTTGTCACTTGCAGGATCATATATTTTGCAAGTGCGACTTCCGAGTCGCTCAAGGAGTGTCTTGTCCAAAAGTCCAAAAGGCTTTTCCATAGGATCAGGGATTTTTTAGATCCAAAGGTCAGATGATCTGGAACTTTGGATTTGAAAGCTTGGAAGGTCATATCTATCAAAGCAGAACTGAATGCGATAATTTGATCGTGATTGACATTTTGAAAGGTAAGATTTTCAAGGATCTTCGGAAAACGAGCGA
>CAZFSX010000390.1:0-2425 GCA_964522115.1 uncultured Pseudobdellovibrionaceae bacterium
AGCGTAAACGGATGAAGCGTTTCAAGGCGGCAAAAAAATTCTACGACTATATGAAAGAAGACTCTGAACCAGAGCCATACGAGATTGAAAGGTACTATAGCGAAATCGGGGCCGATGAAAAAGGAAGCGTATATAGTGCGAAGCTGACTATAAATCGTCCTGAGAATGTTTTAAGTTATGGTTTCGAGAGGTTGTTTTTTTCTAAAATGCCGGATCTTGCTCGCTTGCAAAGGGCGTTAGAAGATCTGGGACTTACCAACCAAAAGAAATTCACATCGTCTCAATCTGAGACATTACGCAAAGCGCTTGGACGGCCAGGATGGTTCTTAGTGCAGACATCAGATGGTGATTGGTCATTTGATTTTACAAATTCTCCAATAATCAAAAGCCTGACTTTTTGTTCCGTTGCTCTTTACAGAAAACTTAAAAACCCACCTGGGCAAATGAATGAGTTTGTTCGGAGGAAAATTCGCTATTTCTTCCGGGGTCCTGGAGATTTTAATGAGACCTTACGACAAGCTTTTACTGCCGACTTGATCCGCGAAAGAATTAAAGGTGATGAAGACGGAAAATTCATGGCTCGATGTGAACGTGCCTTTAATGAATTAGACCTTACTAGCGAAGATCTTTACGAATGCTTAGAAGAATTTAATGGCAGATCTAGCATTGGTGTCACACAATATCTGAACCTGATTAGATAGCAAAGTCCTCCCCACTTTCAGCAAAGCCCATTTTCTCCATTTAGTATTGGGAAAGAAGCGCATCAACTATGGTGCAGTTAATTTAACCCAGTCTGTCGGTATTAAGGCTAACAGACAAAACTAAATGGAGGATTGCTAATGCAAATCCTAAGAAAGACCCATCACAAGAAGCCGGTTCGATCCGTAGAGTTCGTTCAAATTCTATTCTCGAATCATATTCATCAAACAGCTTGTAACGGTGGAGGCGCAAGATGAGCATCTCACTAGCACAAATACTCTCTCATCCCAGATTATTCGTACCTTATTGGTTTAAGGAAAAGAATCTGTCAGTTCTAGGCAGCTTGATAATTGATTCAGAAGGCAAGTCGCGGGATCTGAACGAAATCCATATTGTCAGTTGGCTTGACTATGCACAGGAACTAAAAATTTTTAATGAAGATCGTGACCGAGCAAGCCGTTTAAGAGGTTTTCCTGAAAAGGATTTAGCGAAAGCAACTGAGGAATTTTTGATCGGTAAAAAGAAAGAGGCTCTTGATGCCGCGAAAGAAAACATCAAATGTACAAGCGAAACTCTCGAAGAACTGCAACGCTTCCTTATTGCTGCAACCGGAAAAAGTGACGAAGTTGAGCTTGCAGCGCTGGCCCATTTGCTTTGGCAAATCAAGCGTAAGATGTTCAACAAAAAAGTCTTCTTCCACCTTATGGTAATTTTCAAAGGTCGCCAAGGTGTCGGAAAAACGGAAGCAATCCGCGCTCTGTTTGCCCCTGTTCGAGGCTGGTTCAAAAGTACATCGCTTAATGAGATTGCCGATGAGCGATGGAGATTGTTTTTGCGTGAAGGCTTCGTTGTTTTTTGTGACGAACTTCAATTTGCAGAACGCACCAGTGTAGATGCGCTCAAGAACATTATTTCTGCCGAAACACTTGAGACTCGTAAACTGGGTACGAACATGTACATGAATGTCACCCAGAATTGCACGTTTGTGGGAGCAAGTAATCGGTCTGTAGGAGACCTAATCAGAGATAACACGGGTATGCGTCGATTTTTTGAAATTGAATCACTTCAGAAAATGGATTGGGAAACAATAAACAGTATCGATGCTTTAAAAATTTGGCGTGGTATTGATGAAAATAGAAGCGAGCCATACACGGCACCATTCAAAAAGCAGATCGCCACAAGACAAGAGCAACTTGTTCTTCCTGATGCGGAAGAAGACTTTCTCGAATCATTCAAACTACTTGAAGGTTCGCAGATTGATCGAACAGAGTTCATTGCGAACTCAAAGATGTATTCGGCTTTCAGTGCTTTTGCGAAGCAAAATGGTGAACGCTTGCGAGCCAGCAACATTTTCCATAAGCGCATTAAAGGTTTGGGTATGGACGCCTACTTTGAACGGCAAGGACATCAAGGAAGTAAAGGATACAGAATTACGAAGGTAACGCTTGATTTGATCGAAAAGTACCTTCGGGAATTTGTCTCTGGATTTTGAGAAATTGCTGACGGCTGACGGCACTGACGGCTCATTTAAGGTCGGGCCAGAACAGATATAATTTTCTTCTGAAGGTGAAAATTCATCCGTCAGGTCCGTCAGCAAATCTTGGATTTTTTGAATGGAGAATTTTATGAGTGAACGATTAGAAATGATCTTAAAAATGGTACAAAACGAACTTCAAAACGAGAGTTTGCCGTCAGACTTAAAGGCTTTTATGTCCTTGCTGTTTGA
>CAZFSX010000391.1:0-2395 GCA_964522115.1 uncultured Pseudobdellovibrionaceae bacterium
AAGACTTGGCCGAAGGAAAGATCACGCTGAAGACGCATCCCAACCCACCATGGAAACCTGCAGATGCCCACTATTCGGTGATCAAATTTTATTTAGAAAAGGACCGACATTTTCGAAAAGTTCTTTTGGCGCAGAAAAAACAAGAACTGAAAAGCGAAGAAAAAAAGAAAATGTTTTTCTTATCATCCCCACAGAAAATTCAAGAGATTCAAACCACGATTCAAGAGTTATTGTATACGCAAGAAGCTTACGGCGATCATGAGGAATTCACAGCGAAGGATTTTCAATTCGAATGGATCGAAGATGCCTTATTAGCCCGTCGTGAAAAATTCGAACCCAAAGCTCAACAGCCAATGCCTGTTCACTTTGGCAAACAGTTTCCATTCCCAAGTTGCATTCCCGCAAACTCCAGCGTTCTTAAAACGCATGCTATGAAGCTAGGGTTTATTCAGGAACAAGTTGGTTGAGTAATATGGGTTTCCCGTGACTCATTCATTGACAGCCTCAAGTTTTTTGTAACTTGCTAAGAAAACAAGTGAATTTGTTCCAGTTCAAAGCAGTGTCTTTTTTTAGACAAAAAAACATACATTTGTAAAAAACAGATCAAATCCAAACAGGACCTTAACTCTCAAATCGATCCTATTGAATTTGAGTAGGTAATTTATCGAAACTTTGGCATGGCAATTGTATATCTTTCCTAGTAGGTAGATCAGAACTGAGCAGATAGCTTAGAAGATCAACCGGAAAGGAGTCGCAGATGAATCTACTCAACCAAAGAAAATCCACAAGCAGGCAAGCTTTGTCCTTGGGTTTGTGCTTCTTGGTGCTCTTCCATTCGTTGTTTGCTCAAGCAGAATACACAGGAACGTGGAAGATGCTGGGTAAGTTGATTCGTGATGGGATTCCATTGGACTTTTCACCGACCTATAAAAAAGCTCCGCCTCATTTAAAGTATTTTGGATATTACGCCAGCGCCATGGAGGATGTGGGTATTGATGGGAATCGTGGTAATTATTCGAAGGCCACCAGCAACCACGCCAATATGACCATGGTGGCAGGTGGGGACATTCAAGCGAAGATGAAAGAGGCGAAGACTTTAAAAATGAAAGTTGTACTGGACTGTCAATCCGCCTTCTTCGATGAAAAATATCAATTGCGACCCGATTACAAAGAAAGATGGAAAGCCTTTGCTGCCACCTTGAAAGACCATCAAGATAATATTCTTGCCTTTTATCCCTTGGATGAACCCTACGGAAAGGGTGAAGAACATGGAATGACTCACAAAAAAATGAAAGAACAGCTGGAGCTGATCGGGCAAGAAATCAAATCCTAATTTCCTACAAAAGCTGTGGCGACGATTTTCACCAGCAGTTCTGTGATGGATGAAAATTTCCAGATTCCAAAATCCTTTGATTGGGTAGGTTTTGATTGTTATCAAAAGTGGAATAGTTGCGAGGGGAATTCCATTCCTGAGTATTTCGAAAAATTAGAAAAAGCGATGCATCCTCACCAGAAAATCATGGCGATTGGTTCCGCCATGACTCGAGAAGAAAATCGTTGGTGGATGTTCCGCAGACATATGGGAGAAATTGCCGAAGCCTATTACACCCTGGCCTACAATAATCCCAAAGTGATTGCGATGATGCCTTTTATTTATCAAACTTTTGATGAGGGCGGAGATCCTAAAAAACGCATCTACGGAATTCAAGATATTCCCGAGGCCTTAGAAGCCTGGACTTCCATTGGCCAACGAATCACGGGACGCCGAGAGACAGAGGCGAATGTGGACGAAGTCGCGCGCCTGATGAAAGCAAAATTTCAAAATTCATTTCTGGCGCGAGCCTTCAGTCAGGGAACTATGACAAGCACAATCACCAACCGTCCCATCAAGAGCGCAACGGCAAAGCCTGCACCCAAACCTGCAAATACATTTCCCGGTGGTGGAATTTTAGCTTTCGATACGACACAGTAAGAAATCAATTTAAAATTTCAATTGGAGAACTTCTTCACAAAACACGGTCAGCGGTAAAACTCGAATGTCTTTTGTTGCAGATCCAAAATCTTTAGTTCCTTGGTGAACTTGATAGAATGTGGGGATGGATGTTCTTTCGCGGAAATAGGAAGCCCATTTTGAAGCAGATTTTTCACCTGTTTTACATTCGACAGCCATCATGGGTTTATTGTTTTTTAAAATGACGAAATCAATTTCGCGACCGTCAATATCCCGCAGATAACGTAATTCCATACGTTCTCCGTGAACATCTTTCATGAAATCGCAGTACTTCATAAGATGTCCTGCAACTAGATTTTCCCAACGTGCGCCTTGGTTTTCGACGAAGGTCCAATTCCAAAAGTAGAGTTTTTTTTCCTTTTTAACAGCTCGGATACGAGGAGC
>CAZFSX010000392.1:0-2391 GCA_964522115.1 uncultured Pseudobdellovibrionaceae bacterium
ATTAAAGGGGGTTTCCACAAAAACTGCGGCAACCTGGACTCCAAGATACAGGTAGATTTTGACATTGTTTGAGTTAGGTAAAGACAAACCAAGACTTGGATATTCACGCTGTGGAACGGCTGGTAAATCATCCCCATTGGGCAATTTTGCAGCAACTAAATCGGTCCCCCTCAGAATGTATTTAAGAGGAATAGATAAACTAAGAAACCTTGCGCCATCCGCATTTGTTGATGTTTTAAAAGTGGTCCCAGGAAGTTTTTTGATTTCTCCTTCGGCGATCCCAATGTTGACATCCAAAGCCAAGGGAATATTGAAAAGAAGAGCTTTGTTGGGGCGATCAAGGACGACGATTTGACTGCCGTCGTATTGGCCTCCATCTAAATTTCCTTTGAATGAAAGTGATTCTGGAATCGATTTATCAGTCTCTGAAATTTCGCTTGTGCTTCCCAATCCTCTGTTTTCTGCTTCTGTCGCAAGTAAGCTGCTTGTTGATAAACCCGTTTTTTGGCAGCCAACAGAGAAAATACTAACTGCGGCTAAGAATATAAAAATTTTTCCACCGAATGCTTTCATGAGGTCCTCCTTTGAAAGTTGTTCTTCATCCTAAAACATCTTTGTTGCGGTTCTTAACTTATGAACGAGTTTCTTTTCGGACTTTCGGCCTAGGACTTAAGAACTATGTTTTGACAGCAGTGTTGAAGAATTTGACATCGAAAAATGTCTCAAAGGTCCAGTTTCGTCTCAAGTATTTCAAAATTAGACGTTTGTTCTGTCAAGAAGTCGTCATTTGAGACGATAGGTATCTCGTCATGAGAAAAGTGAAACATTTTTCACTCACAACATGGATTAAGGATGAACCAGAAAACGTTGGTCACGTTTTCACAAGAAAGAAGGGAGGCATCAAGGACGAGAAGAAACAATTTTTGAAGGATTAAATCGTTTTAGCCTAAATTTTTATTTCACCGGCTAGGAAGCCGACCCCGCTAGAAGGAATTACTGGGGGAAACAACACTCAAGGAGGGACTTTAATGAAAAATAATACAACGTAACGGAGGATTTTATGGTAAAAGCATGGGGCAATTAGCTTCTGGAAACCGAATCAATATCGCTGCTGATGATGCTGCTGGTCTTGCGATCAGTGAAAATTTGAAAGCGCAAATTCGGTCTTCTCGTCAAGCCAACCGCAATGCGAACGATGGAATCTCTCTGGTTCAAACAGCAGAGGGTGGCTTGAATGAAATTGGTAATATCATTGTTCGTTTGCGCGAACTTGGTATCCAAGCGTCTTCAGACACTGTAGGTGATGTTGAGCGCGGTTTCTTGAACAAAGAGGTTGATCAGTTGAAACAGGAAGTAAGTCGTATTGCAAATGTTACGACTTGGGGGAAAACAAAATTGTTGGATGGATCTTCTCCTCAATTTGATTTCCAAGTAGGACTTTTCAATAATCAAGAAAACGATCGTATCAGCTTTAATGCAGCAGAAAACGTTGCGACATTAGATGCTTTGGGAATGACGGATCTTGATTATACAAATAAAGAAGGGGCTCAAATGGGTCTTGCAAGCTTGGATTCAGCTCAATCCATGGTGAATGGAATGCGCGCAAGTCTTGGAGCTCTTCAAAATCGTCTGACTTCGACTGTTGATAACTTGGCTGTGGCAGAAGAAAACATGAGTGCAGCAAATTCACGTATCCGTGATACTGATGTGGCTCAAGCTTCTTCCGAGTCAACTCGTAACAACATCTTGTTACAAGCAAGCACTGCAACTTTGGCTCAAGCGAACCAAACCAACCAATTAGCTCTGAAATTGATTGGCTAATAACTAAAACTTGAGAACAAAAAATAAACCCCCAGCATGAGAAATGTTGGGGGTTTTGTTTTTTCTATTTCTCAAGCAACCCAATCCAGTTTCTGAATCACTATGTTTGTCGATGAACGAGTCTGCGCATTGTTCAGAATTCTTCTCTGCTTTCTGTGAAGTTTATTTGCAGTTCATTAATTAAGAATTCTTAAATGCATGAATGCTCTGAGCGTTATTGAAAAGATCATTGCGCATCCAACATTTTTTTCATAAATGATCGTTTCAATTTTTATAACCAAAGGAGATTTATGAAACAGTCAGCGCTTGTGCTTTTTATTTTGCTTGGATTTTCAGCAGCATCATTTGCAGGAACAGACTATGTTTGCTCCACGGTATCAATTGATGCGGAAGATGGAAGCGTTCTTGATCGTGATGATGCGAAAGATGTTAGTATTGATTGGAATTCGAATCAGGCTGGATTTTCACGAAAGTATCCTCTTCAAAAAGCTGGTCGCTCAGTGGTCACTTGGACAGAGGTTGGTGGACGTGGAAGAACGAGTGTTGTTAAATTTGATCGCCAAAGCCTTC
>CAZFSX010000393.1:0-2383 GCA_964522115.1 uncultured Pseudobdellovibrionaceae bacterium
CGTAGCCGTCAAGGACCTTAAATGGCTTACCTGTTTCTGACAACAAAGCACTTACCAGATATGACTTTCCTGCCTGGCTTTCGCCGTACATTGCAGCTGCCGGATTCCCTTCCAATGCGATATTTTTCTTTTTCAAACGACGCCGATAATTCACCAAATACCGGTAAGCATTTTTCTGTTTTTCGCCATCCAGTGAATTTTTAATCCACTCTGTGGATTTGTCAATCAGACGTAGCTGTTTTGCTATTTGTTGTTCCATTATTATAACTTACCTATTTTTCTAATTATTAATATTCAAGGAAAAGATGTTTTGATTCTTCGCGAATCAGAAATTTTGGGAATTGTTCAAAAGTAGGGGTGAAAATGAGCATCAAATCATTATTAGGATTTTTCGTTGCGTCAGGTTGTGCTTTCAGTGCGCAAGCGATGTCGATTGATTGGCGTGGAAATTATCGTTTTGAATTGTTGGATATGGATAGCACAAGCTTATCAACTCCGAAGGAACGCAAGTCCTATGTTTTGAATAGTTTGATGCTGGAACCACATATTTACGCAGCAGATGGTGTGAACATTGTTGGTTTGATCAATGTGCTTCCGAATGCTACTTATCCTGGATCACAACTTGGACAAGCCTATGGTCGATCCATCACCAGCGGTGGTTCTGCAAGTACAGACTCATCGAACAGTCGCGTGCTTTCTAAAACACAGGGTACAAGTTCTATGGAAGTACAGCAGTTGTACCTGAACCTGGTTCAGGAATATGGATCTATCACTTTAGGTCGTCAGCCTGTTCATTTTGGACTTGGAATGTATGAAAATGCTGGCAAAGGATTGTTTGATCATTGGAGCAGTTCTCGGGATATGATCGCTGCGAAATTTATTGTTGGAAATACATCGATGACCCCCATGTTTGGTCGCCCCTATCAAAGCAAGTTATCTCAAGGGGATACGATGACAGATATGATGTTGGATGTTTCTTACAATAATCCTGAAACAGCATCAGCAGTGGGGGTTTTGTATCAAGTCCGACGTTCTGATGTTGATACCAATGATTATCCAAAAACATCCATTCCTACTGGATCTGTCCTTGGTGGGTTTGAACAAAAAAATGTAAATTTATTTTTGTCTCGGGATTTTGAAGGGTTTCAATTTCGTATGGAGGCAGGATTTCAATCCGGAAATTCAGGGCTTCGCAATACAGCTGGCGAAGAGGCTAATTTTTCAGGATATGGAATTGCAGTTGAAATGAATTTTCCAAGACCTGAATCTAAGTTGTATTGGCAAATCATGACGGGTTTTGCCAGTGGAGATAACCCCACAACCAAGGATTATGAAGGTTATTTGATGAACAGAAATTACGACATTGCAATGTTGATGTTCAATCACCCTGTTGGAAAATTTGATGTTTTTAGCTCACGATTAGGTCGCACATCCGATCGCAAGTTTGAAGTGGCTGACGAAGAAGTTATTAGCAATGCATTCTACTTTGCTCCTCGTTTGACCTATAAATATTCTGATAAAATTGATATTCAGCATGTTTTTGCAACGGGTTTATTGCACAACAGTCCGATTGCGAACGTGAGTGTAGCTTCTGATATTGGTTATGAGTACGATCTTTCTGTGATTTACAAACCCTTTGATCGTATGCAGTGGGTGAACCAGTTGGGAGTTTTAGCTCCAGGCAGTGCATTCCAAGGTGGTCAAGGATATGATACAAAACTGACTTATGGATTTGTAACAAAAGCCGCCATCAGCTTTTGATAGGCATCAAGAATTGCAGCTTGTTTAAGGCATCATGATTTCAACTCGATGACATTTTTGAAGGCGCGGTGGTAGCTTCCCCCAGGGATCGAAAGGTTCCTGGGTTTTTTTTCGTCAAAAACAAAAACGAGCTCAGTCCTGAGCTCGCGGAGGAAACGTGATTTGATTTTGTTTTTATCGTGGGGGCAACAAGACGTTGCTGTTTGTATTTGTGAACTGAGTTTGAGGAAAGGCTTGTTGATTTGGGTTGAAGAGCTGGTTTGGATTTGTACCAATATTGGGTTGGAACTGACCACCATTCGTAAATGGAGTCTGTCCATTGTAAAATCTATCGCGACTGAAGCTGCTTCCATTTTGAATTTGTCCGTTTGGATTTTGTAAGCGGTTCAACTCGTTTGTTGCTTGATTACTTGTTGAATTGAACAAAGGATTTGAGCTTTTCATTGCTTCTAAAACTTTAGTTGGGAAAGCTTTGCGATTTGTACTGACAACCAAACCTACTGGGCGTTCAAAGTTCGTTTGGAAATCTTGCTGCAGAGCTTTTAAGTCTTGTTTTTCAGAGATGGAATCAAACCCATTCGAGAAACTCAATTTCAGATAATTGGATTTTACAAGCCACTGG
>CAZFSX010000394.1:0-2379 GCA_964522115.1 uncultured Pseudobdellovibrionaceae bacterium
ACCGTCGGGAGAGTTTACAGGATGAGCAACTAGGTGTTGGCGTTTCTTTTTATAGTTATGGCTATCGAATTGCGATGTGGATTGCTGGTGGTTTAGCTTTGGGGTTAGCAGGGATGTTTTCTTATAACATCGTATATAAAATTATGGCGCTGATCATGTTGTCAATGACCTTGGTCACATGGCTTTCAAAAGAACCTCATGTTGAATCTCAACCAAAAAACTTAAGAGAAGCGGTGATAGATCCCTTTTTAGATTATTTTAGCAAACCTGGAGCTTTTTTGATTTTGCTTTTTATTTTGCTGTATAAGCTGGGCGACAACATGGCAGGCAACATGTTGATGTCTTTTTATCTGAAGCAAGGTTATTCAAATATTGAAGTTGCAACAGTTGCTAAAACATATTCTATGGTCGCAGCTTTGTTGGGAAGTTTCGTTGGGGGCATTGTTGTGTTACGTGCCGGGATCGTGCCTTCTTTATGGGTCTTCGGAGTCTTGCAGGCGACATCTACAGCGGCATTTAGCTGGTTGGCGACCTTAGAGCATAATATGCTGGCGTTTGGAACTGTGGTTTGTTTTGAAGATTTTTCAAGTGCGATGGGTTCCGCAGCCTTTGTTGCATTTATGGCAACAGAGACAAATAAAAAGTTCACTGCCACACAATATGCTTTGCTATCTAGTTTAGCCATGGTGCCGGGGACAATGATTTCTTCCGTAGCGGGATACTTAGAAGAATTTTTGGGATGGCATCTGTTCTTTATGGCTTGTGGAATGATGGCGATACCTGGATTGCTTATGATTTTCGTGATGTCTCGAATGCAAAAAAATCGACTTAATAAGACGGTAACAGATATCGAGGCCCCTGCTGCAATTGTAAAAATATAAAATCAGGCTGCTTGATTTAAGCAGCCTTTCCAAGAACTGATTGCTTCAGATCACGAACAAGCTCATTGAGTTTGATTGCCTGACTGTTCATTTCCGAAGACGAAGATGCAACTTCTTCAGATGTTGCGGCATTTTTTTGTGTCGCCATATCCAGGGTTTCCATTGCCTTGCTGATCGCTTCGATGCTGTTTGCTTGCTCTTTACTTGCGGCAGAGATAGACCGATTGATCTCTGCGACTTGTTCAACTTGTTTTACTATTTCATTTAAGGCTTCTTGATTCCTATTTACTTTGGCTGTTCCATTTTGAATTTTATCAACGCTTTCGTTGATCATATGATTGATATCTTTTGCGGCAGAAGCGCTTCGTTGAGCTAAAGTACGGACGGCCTCAGCAACGACAGCAAAGCCTTTTCCTTGTTCACCTGCGCGGGCTGCCTCTACTGCTGCATTCAGTGCCAAGAGATTTGTTTGGAATGCAATATCATCGATCACATTGATGATTTCTTCGATTTGTTTTGAACTTGCTGAAATGTCATTCATCGCGACAATCAATTGCTGAATCACTTCTCGTCCATGAAGAGCTGAATGTCGACATTGATCAGAAACGGTATAGGCTTTTTCCGCTTGTTGTGCATTGTCTTGTACAATTTTAGAAATCGATTCAAGCGTCGCCACCGTTTGTTCTAAGCTTGAAGCTGCTTCCATAGCACCTTGAGAAAAGGTTTCGGAAGCTTCCTCTAATTGGTGGCTATTACTTCCTACAAATTCGCTGGATTCTTGAATTTTTGTAGCTGCAATATTTAAAGTGGAGACAAGGTTACGAGTTACCAAAATAGCTAAAATCATACCTAAAAATAATCCAAGAATAGTGACGAGTCCGCTGACCTGCAAGACATCAGTTCCTTCGTTATGGACTTTATTAGACTCTTCTTCGATATTCGCGCCTAGCTTTTCTAACTTTTCTTCTAGTTCAGTAAAAACTTCAGTAAACTCATTCATGCGTTGTTGAACAGTTTGGACTTTTCCAGAAGTTGATAAATCCACAAATTCAGCCGTAATCTTTAAGTATTTTTGGACTGCGGGTTTTGTTTTTTCAAGAAGGACCTTTGTTTCAGGTTTTAATTTTAATCCATCTAATTTGTTTAAGTAGTTTCGAAAATTATTGCTAAGCTCTTCATTTTCTTTGCGTACATCTTCGTAATCGGATGTCTTTTTTTCTATGCCTAACAGCATGGATCGAAAAACAACTCCTCGAAGGCCGTCATGCATCATGTCGGCTAAACTAATGCTTCGAACTGAAGGTAATTGAATCGTGGAAACGTCTTCTAGTTGATGAAGTAACTGAGAAGATTTATAGTAGCTTGTTCCTCCTAAGACAAGAATAAGTCCTAAGACAAAAGCACTATAGCCCCACAGTTGTTGTCGAATTCCAAGTTTCATGATGAGATATTTCCAAAAGTTGTGGATTTGATAATCAAGAAGCGGCGACCTCGTGAT
>CAZFSX010000395.1:0-2378 GCA_964522115.1 uncultured Pseudobdellovibrionaceae bacterium
ATTCATGTTGAATATCTACAACCTGCATCATTCTTTTCCCATGATGCCTAGATTTTTTGAAGTTTCCTAGTATTCCCTTGCAAACCTCTTTCGAAGTCCTGAAAAATAGGTCTATTGTCTATGTATCCAGAAATTCATATCTTCTCTTATTTCAGCCTTCCGACTTATTTGGTTATCAATAGCCTTCTGTTCTGCTGCCTTTTAGTCTTGGTCGAAAAACGAAGTCGCCGCAGGAACTTGTCCACAAAAACGGCTCTGAATCTTAGTTTATCGATGATGTTGTTTGGATTACTGGGAGCACGGCTCACACATGCTCTGGTGGAATATCCATCCCTTTACTGGAATCACCCATGGCAATTGTTCCGCCTATGGGAAGGCGGATATGTTTTTTATGGAGGTGCCATCGCTGCCTTTTTATCCTGCTTTTTTTATCTTCGATGGACTCAGCAAGATTGGAAAGTTTGGGTCGATTTTTTTTCACCCGTCATTCATTTAGGATACGGATTAGGACGAATTGCTTGTTTGATGGCGGGTTGCTGCTACGGTAAATCCTGCGATTTACCTTGGGCCATTCATCTTGTCTCGGAAGGTGCTGACGCCATTGGCAGACACCCGACACAAATATATGCAAGCGCTTGGGATCTTCTGTTGGCGGCAGGACTTTTTATTCTTGAACGAAAAAAAACTTTTTTAAAATATCCCTCCGTTCTTTTTTTTCACGGAATTGCCATTCATAGCATGGGACGAATGCTGATGGAATATTTCCGCGACGATGAACGTGGTTTCACTTGGTTCCATCTTTCTTTTTCAACATGGATCAGCATATCCATCTTCATTTTTTCTATTCTGCAGATTCAAAATAAATACAAAAAAGTTTGACGTCTTAACCAATTCTTAAATTTAATGTGACGAGGATTGGCAGAGCGTCAGCAGAACTTGTCCATGAAAAGTATTTTTTGCTTCAATTGAAATAAAAGCCTGCGGCTCTGTTCATTCAACTAGGCACGAGAAATGCATCATGGTAAATCGGTATCCATATGAGGAGTTGCATGTTTCAAGGAATATTCACACTTTTTATCAGTTTCTTTTTGCAAGTCAGCTTTGCAGCGCCTTCCTATGCCCCCTCTGAGAAAAGCATTCTTTTTCAAAATCAAAACTCCGAAACTATCGGCTATTTTAATCCCCATGAAAATACACTGTATATTTGGACTGAGATTCCGCGATTTCTTCCTCAAACTCGTCCTCCGTCATGGCCCAAACCCACGAATATCTCTGCAGCAGGCCCTGACTATGGGTTCCAGCCAGTGATGGGCCCCCATGCTAAGTACAATTTTCTTCCTGGAGAAACTTTCAAAAAAGGATTGGTCAACAAAAGTGGTTCGTTGATGATTCTGACTGAGTACTTCAATCCTCGATTGAATCGCACGCAATCACTTTACATTTTACCTCAACATCCCCAATTCCGTGGTCAACGCTACCTTTTCAGCGCTCGTCCTCAAATTCAACGAGGTCGATGTGAACAACTCTTCCCTGGAAAGTTGATGCCCTCCCTTCCCTCTCGCTGATTAGAATCTAGTCAACTGATGGACCAAAATTGTCTCAGACTGAAATTTAAGTCATCAATTGCAATATAAAGCCATCTTATCTGGCATAAATTGTGAAATATATGAAAGTGAAATCTATTCTGTCTTATTTTGAGACACGGGAGGCTTGTATGAAAAAGTCAATTTTACTTTCTGCATTGGTTGTTTTGATCGGCTTAGCCGCCTGTCAAAAAAAAGATGATGGTGTTCAGGCTGCAGGACCTGGCGTTGCCGGAGGTCTGAATGGTCAGGTTGGACTTCTACCGAATGGGACTGTACCTCCAAGTCAAACAACGACCATTGGATACTTTGCGCAAACAAGTTCTTTTGATTCTTATTACAAAGCTGATGCCGGTCGCTCTGCCTATCAACTTGGAGGGGCCTATCAAGACTTTCTCAAGACAGCCATGGGCGTTTGTGATCGCCAAACTCACTCTGGCGGGCTTGCTGGATGCAGCTCTTGGGTCAGTGGATTTAACGACATTGTTCTTCAATTTGATTCCGTCAACGCCAACACAGCTCGTTTGATCTTCAGAAGCTATCCGATGATGAATGCTGGCTACAATTATTCTTACAGCCGTCCGAGCATGAGCGATTTCTTCAAAAACATTGCTGGTTTTTCTAGCTACAGTGGCTATGCAGGAGCCATGTACAATCCTCTTGTTTTGCAAATGAATGCAGGTCCATCCAATAACAGCCAAGGTTTTACAGTGCAAAATTACGGCGCAACATACACACAGTCCTACAACAAGATGATACGATTAGAAGTTCCATCTGGAAAACTTTTGGATGATG
>CAZFSX010000396.1:0-2373 GCA_964522115.1 uncultured Pseudobdellovibrionaceae bacterium
CTTTGGCGAATTGCTGTTGGATTTGTTCCGAGGATAAAATTTCAATTTTATCTTCAGGAAATTGTTGCAAAACTCTTTGAGCAACCTCTGAGTTGATCGAAGCTTCATCGATAAAAATTTTTTGAAAGTGGGCAAGAGTTGTATCTTGAATTTTTAGTTCTTGGTGGGCCATGACTGTTCTTTCAAAAGAGTTTCTTGAGTTTTTTGCAAGGCAACGATGTGTTTTTGTAAGTCCAATGGGCTTTGAATAAATAATTTCAATTCAGCTCCGGCAGTATCTCCTCGACGTTGCCAGCGAGCTTGAATTTTCATGGGCCAGCTAATTTTTTGAAATTGTTTTTCCATGGACGAATCTTGCTGCGTTTGAGTTTGAAAACGCATCTGACGGACTTTTTGAAAAAGCGCTTCATCCAAAGTACAGGATTCAATTTCCACAAGGGAAATATGCATTTGAGTTAAATCCATTAAATATTCTAAAAACTGCAGACCTTGGTTTTTATTCATTTTCGAGGCATGAAATACTTTTAATGCAGGAATTGCCGTGCGAGTGCCATAAACTAAATTCAAAAGGTCATGGATGCGAACTTGATGTTCTTGGCACCATTGACGAAATCCCACAGGACATTCCGTCCACCATCGCCAGGCAGAAACAACTTCGGAATGTTGAATGGAAAAGGCATTTTGAAAAAAGGATCGCAAATCATCCTCCGAAGTCACAGAAAGGATTTCAAAAAAACGCTGAAGCAGCACCATATCATGTTGAAAGCTCAGGCTCTTCCAAAATTGAACTTGATCTGCAGGTTGGGAAAGGGTCCAATCAAGAAACTGCTGGCTGTTGTGCGCAAGAAGAGCTTTTCTATGAAGAGACAGGCCAGGCATACCTTGAGGCCAGTCATGGCAAAAAATCATTTTGTCCTGTTCAAGAACTTCCGATAGATTGAGAAGAGTTGCGTTTTTCATGCCACGAGCGCTATCAAAGCCCTGCCGGAAATGCAAGAGAAAGGTTCTTCAATGGAATGGCAAGACCGCTGTGAAATTCACGAAGATGTTGTGTTTTTTCGTTACTCCAACGAAGGGATTGAAAAACATGCGGATGAGGTCTTTGTATGGGACTTAGATAAGACTTATTTGGATACGGCCATGGACTCGCTGAGCCAGCTTTTAAATACGATTTTTGAAAGGTCTTCGCATAAAAAAAATATTCCAGGAACACAGACGCTACTTCAGGTTTTGGCAGAGGATTGGACCAAGCAAAAAGGGCAGTTGCGCTTTCCCGTATTTTTTATCACGGCATCCCCCCCGCAGATGGAAACTAGAATCAGCGAAAAATTTGCTTTAGACGGTCTCCATCCCTTGGGGGTTTTCTATAAAGATAATCTTAGAAATCTGACGCCCAAGCGTTTTTGGCGTTTGACGAAGCAGGTGGGGTATAAAGTTCAGGCCCTGTTGCAGTTGCGATTGCGATTGAAAGAAAATGTGCGACAAATTTGCTGGGGTGACGATAGTGAAAGCGATGCGATCATTTACAATTTATATTCGGATTTGTGTTCCCGTCGTCGCAATTCTTCGGAACTTCGTCAGATCATGAAAGCACTGAGTGTTCCCGGAGAACAGATCGAGGCAATTTTTCAACTGCAAAGTCAGATTCCAGAAAATGATCCTGTGGAGAAAATCTATATCAATTTAGCCACAGACACAGATCCTGACTACTATCAAAAATTTGGCCGTCGCACAGTTCCTACTTACAATGCTTTTCAAATTGCTTTGGATCTTCATCAAGATCACAGATTGGACTCTGAATCGATTTGGAAGGTCGCCATGGATATGATGATGAATTTTGGTTTTTCTCCAGAGGAGTTGCAGAAGGGTTTTGATGATTTGATTCGCCGTCGCGTCCTTGGAGCGCAGTATGTGGCACAGGCGATGCCCTTCTTTGTAGAAAAAGGTATTTTTGCTCGCAGCTATGTGCCTTCGATTGCTCCTGCGAAAGAAACCAATGTGGATCACGGCCGTGTTTTTGAGTTGGAAGGGCAATTTGAACCCTGGGTTCCTGATCACATCGATTATTTGCATGATTATCGATAGAAGGGGATCCTTCGTATTCACTTTTTTACATGATCCCCGATAGATATTCTTATGTGGGACATTGATATGTCTTATGGCGATATTAAAAAAATAAGTGATTTCAATATGTTATACAGTATTATGAAGAAAAGACCACAGGACTTTTCTTGTGATGAAGCAAAGGCTTTGTTAGAAATGAGCAAAGATCCAACAGACAAAAGGAGTCCCTGTATGAAAAATTTCAAGTTACTTTTTTGCGGAATGATTTTGGCTACGACCTTCTTTTCAGGACATTCTGGTGCGGTCATA
>CAZFSX010000397.1:0-2368 GCA_964522115.1 uncultured Pseudobdellovibrionaceae bacterium
GTAGCAAAGGCAAGTGGGGCTGGCAAGGGGATTTTTTTAAAAAGTTGAGTGTGCCATTCCAGACTGATGTTCAATATGAACCCTGGCAGATTTATTCATAAAGTAACCATTCTTTGCACGAAAAATATAACGTGGACGATCAAAATCAGGTTCAATCAGTTTTCGCAGCCTTTTGATCGTTACGTAGATTTTATTATCATGCACACTAGGGTCATAGCTTTGCTTCCAAACATGTTCGACAAGGTACTCTTTGGAATAAACTTCGCCCTGATTCTGAGCAAATAGCTTTAATAAATCCAACAAAATGAACTGATTCTTTAAGTCGATTTTGCCCAATTTTTTCTCAAAGACAGTATGTTTATCCAGGTCAAAAACAAGATCAAAATTTTGGTCAGCTTTGATTCCTAACTCATCCAAAGACTTCTGGATAGATTTTGAAAGATGCTTTAAATTTTTTGGATCTGTGGACCGATGGGCAAGGTTCAAATAAAGAGAAGCCATGTCCTTATCACCCATTTTCATATAGGTCACACCCATGCTGAAAAGAAGGTAAATATAGGTTGTCATATGCTTCGCATTTTTTGATAACTCATGGGCTTGCCAGAGAATATCAATGGCCTGTTCATATTTACCAATTTTACGTAAAATATTGGCATTCACGATGGTCATGGCAAGTTGCAAGTCAGGCATAGGCATGACTTCAAAAAAAACCTGTAAATTATAGAGCTCTTTCAAAGCGTCTTGTTGTCTGCCAAGGATGTCATAGACGATGGAAAGTCCACTGATGGCATAACAAATATCAGGCTTGCTATCATTGGCAAGACCAAGATTTAAGGCTTTTTGAAGGTAATCAAGGGCCGTTTCGTTTTGACCCTTGTAAGAGGCACATAGCGCAAGCGTGTAGTAGGTTTTTGAGTTGAGTTCGAAGCCTTCTTTCAGGACAAGGTCATGAAGGTGATCTTTGATTTCGTTGATCTGATCAAACTCTTCTCTTTCTGCATGCATTCGAAGCAATAAATTCTGGCAGCTTAAAAACTTGGCAAAATCTTTTTCACAAAGAAAACCCGCCGCCGCATCCCTCATTCTGGGGATCGACTGCTCGAAATCTCCTTTATCTGCATAGAGCTTTGCTAGCTCATACACACGGTCAAATTTTTCCATGAACCTGCCTCAAAGTGGTTAACTTAGTAGTTCTTACAAATTCTGTAATGACCGTCAACAAATGGTGTACTTGCTTGCAAAGCCTTATAAAAAATTAAGGAAACTAGGGATGAAAAGCATTTTTCTAAGGATTTTGACACGAAGATTCTTCGAAAGATTTGCGCAATGCCGCAAGAGGGCTGAGGACACCGCATGTTTGTGAAAGGGTACAAAAATTCACCTTTGTTCGAGCGAGGGGTTGCATTATGGGGGTTGGCGGAAAAACATCAAGAGCTGGGAACCTGGAGCTTCCAGTTTGAATAAATTGGCGAACCGTTTTTGCATTTTCACATTTTGATGATGACCAGAGTGCTGCAGCTGTAATGGCAACAATAGCAGTTGCTGCGGAAGTTCCATAGTTAGGAACGAGTTTCCCATCTGATTTTGTTCCAAGAATAGATTCACCAGGTGAAAAAATATCTACATTGTTGAAACCGAAGTTCGAATACATTTGAATGAAATGCTCATTGATTTGAAAAGAAGAGGCGCCGACTTGTATCCAATTGGAATTCGAATGGAGCGGTCGTGGATATTGGGGATGAAGATCAATATTTTTACCCTCATTTCCTGAGCTGTGGATAAAAAGCACACCTTTTGTTTGAGCTATGGAAATTGCCTCTTGAACAAGTGACTCTTTCGGAGAAAGATTTTTACCAAAACTCATACTGATAATATTGGCACCACGTAAAGTCGCATATTTTATAGCTGCAGCAAGATCTTCATCTCTTTCATCACCTTCAGCCGGAAGTACCCGCACAGGAAGTATTTTAATTGATTGACGATAGGAAACTGGCAGTTGAGCAAGTAAACGAGTCATTATGCTCGCCATCATAGTACCATGGTTATCTAAATTTCCTCTTACATCATTGTTGCCATGGGAAATAGTAGGATCTGGTTTGGGTTGAATAAATAGTTTTTGGAATTGATTTTGAAGATTGGGTTCGTTGCTAGTGCTTAATACAAATTCAAAGTATTTTTTTTGTAAAACAAATTCATTTTCAACCATTTGAGTAAATTCTGATGTATGTTGATGGCTTGTTTCTATCAATAATTTTGAACGTACAAACTCAGGCAAAAGGGAATCTATAGTTAGACCATTTTCATCGGTTACAAAGTTCCATCCAAAAACATCGTGAGCAAACCCATTGTTATCTTCATCTTTATCTTG
>CAZFSX010000398.1:0-2365 GCA_964522115.1 uncultured Pseudobdellovibrionaceae bacterium
CAACAGATTACAGTACGTGCAAATGAAAAAAATGACCCATTTAAAATTGGAAATTTAAGTCAAAAACTAACTGATTTATCGAATGAAATCAATACAGCTTGCCATAAAGTAAAAGGTAAAGCATCAAAAGACGGTGCTGCTTGTAGTGATTTAGTAACAAGAATAAATGAGCTAGAGAAAATCTACAAAACTCAAACAGCAGCAAATAAGCCTCCAGAAAATGATGCGACGAAACCACCTGCTCCACCAGCGCAAGATCCACAAAAAGAAAGACACGACCGAATCAATAGACAGTGTGGCGCTATTTCAGAAGGTGGATTTAGCACTCAGCTTCTTTCTGCCCCGAACACATCTGCAGGTCCATTAAAAGGCCAAGCTCTGGCCTTGCTCAATTCTGGTGGATCTCAAGAACGAATTACAAAGCCAGAATCGTTTACAGCAATTTGCGGATGTGCAGAACCTGCGGTCTCTGTTTATGCACTACCTCAGAATGCAAAAATTGACGTGAACAAGACCACAGAATTGACTTTAGACTCCTGCAAGCCACCCACTCCCGAAAAACCTGCGGGGGGAAGTGGTGGAGGAAGTTCGCGAAGAAGTCAGTGGTGGAATCCTAGCTCATGGTGTGAATCCAGCACTTGTCGTATGGGGCTTGGGATAGGTGCTGTTGGATTGACGCTTGGATTAGGAATCATGGGATATCGTCAATCGATGAAGATGCAGGATCGCCAGATGAAAGCTCAACAAGAATGGTACGCCAGTATGTTGGGTGGTGGGGCTGCAACAATGCCTCCGACCATGTCTTTGTACACTCCGTCGGCCTTGCGACCCACGGATATGTTCAACACCAATTCCAACACAAATACTCAAGACACTCTTCGCTAATTTCAAACTCAACGTCATTTAAAACAGTTTGCCCTTAGCTAAAAAAGCAGAGAACTGATGGGCGGGGATGACGGTGATTCCATCGATATTCAAAAGTTCTTCGCCCATGTAAACAACATAGGCTTTTTTGATTTTTCCGGCTTTCAAAAGGACGCGAAGTCCTTTTTCGAAATCCGATTTCCATCGAGTTGAAGCCTTCACTTCAATACCCACGTGGCTTTTTCCAGAAGAAACAATAAAATCCACTTCGTTTTCTGAAGGAGTTCCCCAGTAAAAAAATTCCCATCTTTTTTGTTCTGCATCGGAATAGCTGACAAGCTCGTGAAGGACCCAAGTTTCCAACAGGACACCACGATCTTCAGCCAAAGGTTCATCCAAGCTTCTGGCAAGGGCGCGCACAACTCCAGTATCGAATAAGTAAAATTTTGGAGTCGAGACTTCTTTCACTTTGGCCTTCATGTGAATAGGTTGCAATGTGCGACCTAAAAGGGTGTCTTCTAAAATTTGCAAATAACTTTGCAATGTGGTTCTTGCCACGCCCACTTCTTGAGCCAAGTTTTGCATATTCAAAACATGCCCGTTGCGAAGGGCGATATGCTCTAGAAAACTGGCATAGGCGGGGACATTTCGCACGACGGCCTCTTGTTGAATCTCTTCGCGTAAATAGGTTGTGACATAGGCAGAAAGATAATCTTTTTTTTCAGACTCGGAATCCAATCGCCAAACTTTGGGAAGTAAACCAAATGACAATACTTGTTCCATATCCAATCGCGATTTTAACTCCACACCCACAAGAGGATGAAAGTTTCGAACAAGGGCCCTGCCTGCAAGTAAATTATTTTCAGAGCGTTTCAATTTTCTTGCGCTGGATCCTGTTAAGATAAACTGCACCTCTTCATCCAAATCAAAAATCAAGGAATGCACTTCATCCAAAAGCTGGGGTACTTTTTGGATCTCATCAATGACAAGGCATTTCCATTCAGGATGGGCTTTCACCATTTGACTCAATAATTCTGGTTGCCGAGAGTATTTTAAAAAATCCTGAGACTTCATAAGATTGATAACATGATCAGCCTTCACCTGGTGTTTTAACCAGGTGGATTTCCCTGTGGCGCGTGGGCCAAAAAGAAAGAAAGAGGATTTTTCAGGTAAGGACATGCGACGTGGAATCAACATAAGAAGGCCTCCGATAAGACCATTCTAATCGCAATAGATAGCGATGAAAAGCAATTTTACGGTCAATTCGCCAGTTGTTTCGGCATATTGACGGTAAAATTGCCGAAATCGCCGGCGAATTGACCGTAATTCCTGGACGATGGCCTCGGCGACGCGAAGGACGAAGATTCATTTCAATGAAGTCCCGCTTGCTGTCGGTACGTCCATTGATTGTGGGTGCGACAAAGCAATGTGCGATTTTCAATATGATCTTTTCCGCCCGCCCATCGCGGGTGAAGATGTTCCATTTCCAGCTGAAATTTTT
>CAZFSX010000399.1:0-2359 GCA_964522115.1 uncultured Pseudobdellovibrionaceae bacterium
TTCGATGTGATTGCGACCAGATTATTGCATGAAGGTTATGAAAAGTATGAGATTTCAAATTTTGCTCGGCCTGGGTATCAATCCCAGCATAATCTATTGTATTGGTCAGATTCTGAATATTGGGGATTAGGGTTATCGGCACATTCTTATCAAAAAAAAGGACGAAATCCTCTTGGGCAGGATGTTGGCCCTTGGGGGCAAAGGTTTTGGAATCCTTCATCCATAGGTTCTTATGTTCAACAGATCCTGGACCAAAGTTTTTCCGAAGATCAGCTGGAGCGCTTGGAATTACATCAATCAATTTCAGATTATTGCCATACTCACCTTCGAGTGGCGAAGGGAATAGATGCTGCGGAATTTGAAAAAAAATTTGGGATTTCTTTGTGGCATCAGATCCATCCTCGTCTTCAAGAAATGCTGGACAATAAGTGGGTCTGTCATCAGGGAAATCGCTATTTTTTAACAGACCTAGGTATTTTATTGAGCAATCAGGTTTTTCAGGCTCTGACCTTTCTTGAGGCAGAACTTGACATTTAAGATGAAATCATCAAATTAAGCCATAAAGCATCGAAATCTATTTGTTTATTGTTCGGAGGATCCATGTCAGAGCAACAGGAAAATTCACAGGCGGAAGAAAGTACATCCGCAGCACAAGCCGTTGAAGCAAACTCAGCGATCGAAGCAGCACGTCAAGAGGCTGAAAAGTTTAAGAATGAGTATCTGTACCTTCGGGCAGAGTTTGAAAATTACCGCAAACATGCCATCAAAGAGCGGTCTGATTTAACAAAATTTGGTGCCGAACGCATGGCCGTCGAGTTGTTGAATGTTTTGGATAATTTTGAAAGAGCTCTTCAGAACGAAGTGAATGCAGAAAACTTTCAAACCTTTGTTCAAGGTGTTCAAATGACTGCAACCGAATTTAAAAATGCTTTTAAAAAGTTTGGTATCGAGGACATTCCAAGTTTGGGTCAGTCCTTTGATCCTCAAAAACACGAAGCCTTGGGCACAGAAGAAACCGAATCGGTTCCAGAGGGAATGATCAGTCGGGAATTCAAAAAAGCATACAAAATGCACGATAAATTGATTCGCCCAGCGCAAGTGATGATTGCTCGAAAACCTCAAGCAACAACTTAAGGATTTTGATTCTTTATTATCAGCATCGGGGGTTCTATGTCGAAGACGGATTACTATAAACTTTTAGGTGTTGATCGGAGCGCAGGCGCTGACGAGATCAAAAAGGCTTATCGCAAACTTGCGATGCAGTATCATCCTGATAAAAATCCGAACAATAAAAAAGCTGAAGACAAATTTAAAGAGATCACTGAAGCCTATGAAGTTCTGAGCGACGATAAAAAACGTCAGATGTATGATCAGTTTGGCCATGGTGGACCTCAAGGTTTTGCAGGTGCAGGAGCTGGTGGTGGTTTTTCTGGAAACCCCTTCGGGTCTGGAGGATTTCAATACGGTGGCAGTGGGGACACGGAAGGATTCCATGATCTTTTTGGAGATATCTTTGGCGATATTTTTCAACAACGAGGTGGAACAGGACGCAGCAGCAGTCGTAAGGCCAAGGGAGCAGATCTGCGTTATACTTTGAATGTTACCTTAGAGGAAATCGCCACAGGAACTGAAAAAACAATCTCCTTTTTGCGCCAAAAAAATGGTCGTGAAGAAACGACAAAACTTTCGGTCAAGGTGCCTGCAGGTATTCGACAGGGACAGCGCCTAAGGCTGGCAGGAGAAGGCGATGTTTCCCCCAATGGTGGAGTTGCCGGAGATCTTTTTGTGATCATCAATATTATAGAACATCCTTTATTTCGAAGAGAAGAAGACGATGCCGTGATTGACGTTCCCGTAAGTTTTGTCGATGCCTTGTTGGGCAATTCTATTGAAATTCCCACATTGACTGGTAAAGTTTTACTGAAGGTACCTGCGGGAACAAATTCGGGGCAAACTTTTCGACTGAAGGGCAAGGGTTTTCCAACGGCTCAACATGGATTTGGTGATATCTTAGTGCGCGTGCATATAGATACTCCACAAAATTTAGGAGCAAAGGAAAAGGAATTGGTTCAACAGCTTGCAAAGGCCACGGGTGAAACTCCTCAGGTGAAAGTCTTCAAAGAAAAGATGGCTCAACTGATGAGAAAGCGTCACCCATGATGAAACAAAAAAATGTGAAGTGTTTAAAGTCCTCTATGGTTGCGTTCTTAATGGGAATGGTTGCTTGCGAGCAAGTTCCTATTAAAAGCCAACACTCTCTGCCCTCTGCACATGCACCCAGTGCTGCAAAAAAAATGGAGAAGAAAAATCCAACACCCATTGCTCCTGCCGCGAAAAAGACTTCGGGTGGAGTCGTTAC
>CAZFSX010000400.1:0-2355 GCA_964522115.1 uncultured Pseudobdellovibrionaceae bacterium
AAGTTCTTGCTAAGCCAGGAACTATCAAGCCTCATAAAAAATTCAAAGCTGAAGCATATATCCTTACAAAAGAAGAGGGTGGACGTCATACTCCATTCTTCAATGGATACCGTCCTCAGTTCTATTTCCGTACAACTGACGTAACTGGTGTTGTTACTTTGAAAACTGGAACAGAAATGGTTATGCCAGGTGACCGTATTGAAATTAACGTTGAGTTGATCGCTCCAATCGCGATGGAAAAAGAATTACGCTTTGCCATCCGTGAAGGTGGTCGTACAGTTGGAGCCGGTGTTGTTACTGAAATTCTTGAGTAATCATCGCTTCAAGATCTAGGAGATCTGCCAAATGGGGACAGCTTGTAGAAGCATGTCCCTATTGGTATTTGTGCTATAGAATTTTTATTAAGGAGTCGCAGGGCAGTAGCTCTAATTGGTAGAGCGAAGGACTCCAAATCCTTAGGTTGTGGGTTCGAGCCCCTCCTGCCCTGCCAATTTTAAAGTTAAGAGGAGACCATGGAAAAGGTAAATTCAAAAATCTTAACAGTAAGTTTTGCAAGCTTCGGCGCTTTGTGCGGAGTAACTCTTAGCATCTTATTGCGTTCTTTTTCTGGAGCCTTTGCGATTGTTGCAAGAGCTTTAGAGAGTGATTTAATTCGGCATGGTTTGCCAGTGTTTGTGGGATTCGCGGTTTTTGCAGTCCTGCAGTTTAACCCAAGAGTGTTGGTTTGGGGTGCGGAAGTTGTCACTGAAGTAAGAAAAGTAGTTTGGCCAAGTAGAAAAGATACGTTGGCAATGACTATCGCGGTGTGTATTATGGTCCTCATTTCGAGTGTGATCATTGGTGTTTTTGACCTATTTTCAGGTTATTTGATCAATTTTTTAGTGAAATAGGGTGGGGACGTGGATAAGAAGTGGTATGTAATTAATGTGCAAACTGGCTGTGAAAACACAGCTAAGAATGCAATTGAAGAAAGAATTCGTTCTCACAAAATGGAGGACATGTTTGGCGAGATTTTAATCCCTGCTGAAAGTGTTGTTCAACTCGTGAAGGGGCAAAAACAAACAAAAAGTCGTAAGTTTTTCCCTGGATATATTTTTGTGCAGATGGTTTTAAATGATAAATCCTGGCATTTGGTTCGCCATTCGTCAAAAGTCTCTGGTTTTGTTGGTGGAAAAACTCGTCCGCCAGAAATACCAGAAAATGAAGTTTTGAGAGTCACGCAACAAATGGTTGCTGGTGCTGAGAAGCCTAAGGCAAAAATTAATTTTGCGTTGGGTGAAAGTGTCACAGTTGTTGATGGTCCTTTCAGTAACTTTAATGGAACTGTCGAGGAAATCAATGAGGAGAAAGGGAAAGTCAAAGTGCTTGTCAGTATCTTTGGTCGACCAACTCCAGTGGAATTGGATTTTGTACAAGTTGAAAAGAATTAACATCCAGCAGTCATAGGGATTGCTTGGGTGATCATTAACCTCGTTGTAGGAGTGGGCCATGGCTAAAAAAGTCACAGGTATGATTAAGTTGCAGATACCGGCAGGGAAGGCAAATCCAGCGCCTCCCGTTGGACCGGCGCTCGGGCAACAAGGGGTAAACATTATGGAGTTCTGTAAACAGTTTAATGCTCGCACTCAGAGCTTGGGTGATTCTATCATCCCAATTATTATCACTGTTTATCAGGATCGTTCGTTTACTTTCATCACAAAAACGCCGCCAGTGTCGAATCTGTTGAAAAAGGCTACTAAGATCCAAAGCGGATCGAAAATGCCTCAGAAGGATAAAGTCGGAAAAGTAAAAATGACCGACGTGAAGCAGATTGCACAAACTAAGATCCCAGATCTCAACTGCCTTAAAGTTGAATCTGCGATGTCTCAAGTTGTTGGGACAGCTCGCAGCATGGGTCTTGAAGTGATTGATTAGGGTGGTGAAATATGTCTGAAGGAAAACGTTTAAAAAACGCTAGAAAAAATATTGATTCAGCAAAAAAATACACAACGGACGATGCATTCAAAACAGTTGTTACAAATGCAACTGCGAAATTCGATGAAACAGTCGATGTTGCTGTTCGTTTGGGTATTGATCCTAAGCAATCAGATCAGCAAGTTCGTGGAGCTATTGCATTGCCTCATGGTTTGGGTAAAAACGTACGTGTTATCGTTTTTGCAAAAGGACCAAAAGAAGCTGAAGCAAAGTCTGCTGGTGCTGATTTTGTTGGCGCTGATGATCTTGTTGCGAAAATTCAAGAAGGATGGCTTGATTTTGATAAAGCTATCGCAACCCCAGATATGATGGCGACAGTTTCCAAAGTTGCTAAAATTCTTGGGCCTCGTGGTTTGATGCCAAATCCTAAAATCGGAACGG
>CAZFSX010000401.1:0-2349 GCA_964522115.1 uncultured Pseudobdellovibrionaceae bacterium
GAATCAGACATCCAGAGAGTAGGGAAAAGATTTTTTACGCCATTCTTTGAAAGAATATCAACTTTTCATGGTGTTGATTTGAAATTCCATGATCGAAGAATTTGATGAAGTTGAAGCAGGGGCAATCCTTGAATGGCTGTGAAGTCCGGAGTCTCTATTTTTTCAAAAAGCCGAATTCCATTTTCTTCAATTTTATAGGATCCAGCACAATCGAAAGGCAGATCAAGATCCACGTAGGTTTCAATCTCTTGGCGACTCATTGGGTACATTTGAAGTGCGGTGACGTTCAGAAGATTCCAACGATGTTCATTTTGTAGAAGGCAGACCGCTGTGATCAGCTGATGTGTTTTGCCTGCCATCCTGAGGAGCTGTTCCACGGCATTTTCGCGTGTATGGGGTTTTCCCAAGATTTGTCCTTGAAACTGAACCAATTGATCCGCTCCAAGAAGCAGGCTTGATTTTGGAACTTCTTTCTGAAGGCTGAACGCCTTTTGATATGCAAGCTCCCGGGCCAATTGATCTGCCGGCAAATGTTGAAAATGATTTTTCAAAGAATCTTCGTCGCACAAAGGCTTCATGGATTGAAATGGAATTCCCAATTGCTTCAATTGTCTTTGTCGATAAATCGAAGTGCTCGCTAAAATCAAAGATATGCTCGAGGTTTCAAGATCTTCCTTTTTCATGTTCGATTATTAGTCGATAGTTGGTCGAAAAACAAGACCTGAAAAAACAAGGTCTGGCCTTAGCCTAGCATTTCTTGAAGCAGATCCCAATCTTTGGCGCTTTCAATCAGGCCTGAAAGGACGGAATGAAAAAAAGATTTTGTTGATAATTTAGAAAGACCAAAACGCTGTTCTAATTCTTGGCGGATAAAAGGAACATAGGCGGTTCCTCCCGTTAGAAATACTTGATCCACGTCTTTGGCTTGGATCTGGGCATTCTGCAAACAAAGATCCAAGGCCTTGAAGATTTCAGTTTTGATGGACTGACTCCAGTGTTCAAAATCTTGACGAGAAAAATCATCTTCAATTTCAACTCCGGGGTAATCAAAGGAAAAATGAGCCTGATCGGAATCAGAAAGTTGTCTTTTTGTTTGCTCAATTTTTTCAAAGAAAGGAAATATTTGTTGGTCTTCCATCAAGATGAAAAGTCTTTCGATGGATTCTTTGTCCTTATCTTTCGGCGCACATTTTTGCACTTCTTTGATGAAGTGATAGGTTGCTGGCTCTTTCAAGTGAGCAATGTGAGATGGTTTGTTCAAACACTCCATCACTGATTTTGGCATGGTCAGAAGATTGCTGGACATCGGAAGGCGGTACTTGGCTTTAGCTCCAAAATTTTCATTCAAGCGATGACTCATCAAGACGCTTTCCAGAGCATCACCACTTAAGGGGCAACCTTCGATGGCTAAGACATCTTTTTTTTGAAAGGGCTGTGGAGTCATACGCATCAATGTGAAGTCAGAAGTTCCGCCACCGAAATCGCAAATCAAAACTATTTTTTCCTCTTTCAATTGCCGTCGAAATTCCAGGGCAGCAGCCAGGGGTTCTGGAAGAAAAAGCACATCTTCAAAACCAGCAAAATCCGCTGCTTTCTTCATCCGATGCAAGGCAAAGCCATCGGCCACATCATCCATAGCATAGCGAGCAGGTCTGCCAATCACGGCGCGTTTTGCGGGTGTTCCAAGTATTTTTTCCGATCGGTGTTTGAGCTCCAGAAGAAAAATTCCAATCATATTTTCTAAGGGTAGAATACGATTGCCAATCGTGCTTCCTAAGTAATTTTTGTTGGGCAATTGGGACTTGAAGGATCGAAACAGTCGTCCTTCCATATCATTTTCAATAAACTTGTGAACGGCTTCTGATCCATAAAAGCATGTGTTCGCATCTTGGAAATACAAGAGAGTCCTCATCAAGCTCGGATCCTTTGCAGCTGGATCCAGCTTCAAGGCTTCAATCCTTTCAAAGTTGGATTCAGATATAGGACGATAGGCCCCCACAAGGGAATTGCTTGTTCCAAAATCGATCGCGAGAGTTGTTTTTTGCATCCAAGCAGTAAACATGAAACAAAGAAAAAAATCCAGTGAGAAATGGTGGGCGCAACGAAAAGAAGAAGGATCAATGGCGTAAAATCAAATGATAGCCAAAGCGTGTGCGTACGATGGCAGACACTTCTGAGGGTTTGAGAAGACTGGCTGCTTCGGCAAAGTCGGGATCCAGTCTGCGTAGATCGATCAGGCCCAGATCTCCTCCCTGGGTGCGGCTAGAACACTCAGAATACTTCTTGGCAAGATCAGCGAAATTTTTTCCTGCCTTCAGCTGTCGTAGAAGATCCTCGGCTTGAAATTTT
>CAZFSX010000402.1:0-2325 GCA_964522115.1 uncultured Pseudobdellovibrionaceae bacterium
ATTGTTATCAATCTTGGACAAGAGCCTGTGGAAATCAAAGATCAAGATCGTATCGCTCAGTTGGTGATAGCTCCTGTTTACCAGGCTGATTTTCAAGTGGTTCAGGATTTGAATGCTACGGACCGTGGGGCCGGTGGTTTTGGATCGACAGGATTGTCGGGGCAAGCTTAGCGCTGAAAAAAGATAAGCTGATAAGAGTTTTGGAATATGTTCAGCTCTTTCAAACCTAGGGTAACGAGACTGAGTTTCAGGCAAGAATCTTATCAATGAAAAAGATAAGCTTGTTGGCTTCCCTTTTCTTTTCTGAAGAAGAAGTCTTGTGATGGACGAAAAGAGGATTTCACCTCTTCTTGTCATTTTTGGAAAGATGCCTTGTTAGCAGTACAAATTGATATAGCCTAAATACATTTTAAGTTCGTTGATGCTTTCTTTGATATCATCCAAAGCCCGATGGTTATTTTTCTTTTCGTATTTCACATTGTATTTATTATTGAACATGATTTTCCAGCTGCTGACATCCAGTTGTCGGTAATGAAGTAATTGACCAAATTGGGGCATATACAGATCAATAAATGCGCGATCTTGCATAATGCTATTGCCGGCAAGAATGGGTTTGTCTTCTTTTTTTCCAGTGATGGGAAAGTGCTTTTTTGAAAGTTGGACAAGGTCGGCTTCGACCTCTTTGGGGTCACGCCCATAGGGGACCTTGCGGACAAGTCCCGATTTTGTATGGTGATCGGTATTCCATTTATCCATCTGATCCAAATAGTGCTGGGGTTGACGAACAACGGTTTCGTAAGTATCCAAAATATTGAAATTTAAATCTGTGACCAGGGCGGCGACCTCGATAATCACGTTGGTGGCAGGATCTAGGCCTGTCATTTCCATATCTAACCACAATAACTTTTGGACTTTTTTCTCTAACATAGATTCTCCGTTTGGAATGAAGGGGGCAGTGTACAGAAGTCACACTGGGATGTCTAGCCCACTAGAAAAACTTTGTTTTCAATGGGGAAATCAGCTAAAAACCAGGCTTCCAAAAGTATGGGGTGTGTATATGGTTGATGTTCAGCTGCCGCTGGCCGTGGAAATTCGTAAAAAAATTGTTCAGGCTATTTCCGAGTATCAAATGCTGGAAGAGGGCGACAAGGTGATGGTGGCAGTGTCAGGGGGCAAAGACTCAAGTATTTTGCTGACCTTGCTTTCTGAGATCCGTCGACGAGCTCCCTACAATTATGAAATCGAGGCCGTGATGCTGGATCAAAAGCAACCAGGCTTTGATGCTTCGGCCTACACGCAATGGGTACAAAGTCTGGGTATCAAATTCACGATTTTAGAGCGCGATACCTATTCTATTGTGAAAGAAAAGGTTCAGGGGGGCGTCTATTGTTCATTGTGCTCTCGATTGCGCCGTGGAATTTTGTATGGATACGCTCAAGAGCACGGATTCACAAAAATTGCCTTAGGTCATCATCGGGATGACTTACAGGAAACTCTTTTGATGAATCTATTTTATACTGGTCGTTTAGCGACAATGCCTGCCAAGTTAAAGTCTGATGATGGGAAAAATATCGTGATACGTCCCATGGTTTTTGTGGCAGAAAAAGATCTGATTCAACTTTCAAAATTATGGGCTTTTCCCATCATGCCATGTAATCTTTGTGGATCTCAGGATGGTATGAAACGCCAAAGGATGAAGAAACTTTTGTCAGATTTAACTCAGGAAATTCCTGGTATTGGCCAATCCATGATCACAGCCATGACCAATGTGCGAGAGTCCCAGTTATTGGACCCTCACTTAATGGATTTTGTAAATATGGCTGCAGATGGTATTGAAAATCGTGATCCTTATTTGGCAGATGGATTGGAAATTTTGTAGCCAGCAGCCTCGACTTGTTTTTTGACTTCATCGGTATTTAGTTTTTGTCCCTCTTTGGTCGTGATGGTCAGGTGTCCTACGCTGACTTCACATTTTGCGTACATTCCTTCTTTGCAGACGGCTTTGGTGAGATTCTTTACGCAGCCTCCGCATGTCATTCCTTCGATTTCAAAGGGATGAATATCTGCAAGAGCAACGTTAGAAAGAAGAAGTAGGGGTAAGAAATATTTCATAGATGACTCCATTGTTGAGGTTTTTATTTTGCTTTTGCCTAGAGTATCATCAAAAATTGTGGGGCGAAAAATAATTTTTGTGACGCGCTTTCAAAGGATGAAAAAAAATCTTGATGTTTCTTCGTCGGGCAGTGTACAAAAATGGAACTTAATTGCGGAGTGGTAGTTAAGTTGGTTATAACGCCCGCCTGTCACGCGGGAGGCCGCGGGTTC
>CAZFSX010000403.1:0-1222 GCA_964522115.1 uncultured Pseudobdellovibrionaceae bacterium
ATTATGAGTGATATGAATGAATAAAGAGTGGATAGTGAAGAGTGAAGAGAGAAGAGAGAAGAGTGGATATCGAAGAGCGATATAGCGAGCATCTAACAGCGAACTGTGAATGATTTAATGAATGAAATGCGAATAAATGCATAAAAAATTGAATTAAATAAAACAAATTAAATAAACAAATTTAGTAAACAGATTAAATAAAAGGAGAAGAAAATGTCTGTAAATAATTCATCCGTGGCAAATTCTGCCAACAAAAAAGTCTTGTTAGTGTACTCGGGAGGTTTGGACACTAGTGTATGTATTCCATTAATGCGACAAGAATACGGTTATACAGATGTCGTGACTGTGACTGTGGATGTGGGCCAAGAAAAATCAGATATTTCACAAGCCATGGAAAAAGCAAAAATCCTTGGAACAGAACACTACACAGTGGATGCCAAGGAAGAATTTGTAAAAGATTTTTGTTTTATGGCGATCAAAGCCAATGGCGATTACCAAGGTTATCCTATGTCGACATCTATTGCTCGTCCGTTAATTGCGGCCAAAGCGGTAGAAGTTGCTAAAAAATTAGGTGTCAAATCCTTTGCTCATGGTTGCACAGGAAAAGGAAACGATCAATTTCGAATCGAATTTGGAATTCGCACTTTGATGGGAGAAAGCACGATTCATGCTCCCGTTCGTGAACGTAATATGACCAGATCTTGGGAAATTGAATATGCAAAAGCGAACAATGTACCGATTCAGCAATCTTTGGAAAAAATCTGGAGTATCGATGAAAATCTGTGGGGTCGTTCTATCGAGGGCGGTCGTTTAGAAGAGCCAGATTTTGCTCCACCAGAGGAAATTTTTCAATGGACCAAGTCCGTTGCAAATGCTCCGAATCAAGCTTTGGATTTAAATATTGAATTCGTGAATGGTGAACCTGTGTCTTTGAATGGTGAAAAATTAAGTCCCGCTCAGTTAGTGATTCGATTAAATAGTTTAGCAGGCGAGCATGGAATTGGTCGTATTGATATTATGGAAGATCGTATGATGGGATTAAAAGTTCGTGAAAATTACGAATGTCCTGCGGCGACGGTTTTGTTGAAAGCGCATAAAGCTTTAGAAAATTTAGTATTAACTCGCGATGAAATTCGTTTTAAACAAATCGTGGATTTAGAGTGGAGTAAATTGGCTTACGAAGGTTTGTGGTGGGATCCGTTCAAAACAGATTTAGAGTCAT
>CAZFSX010000403.1:1232-2318 GCA_964522115.1 uncultured Pseudobdellovibrionaceae bacterium
GTTAAATTAAGTTTATTCAAAGGGCAAGCGACGGTTAAGGGACGTCAATCTAAGTGGGCTTTGTATTCGGAAGATTTAGCCAGCTTTGATTCAACGACTTTTGATCAACGCGAAAGTACTGGGGCTGTAAAGAATTTTGGAATGCAGGCCAGAATGTTTTATTCTTTGATGAATAAGTAGTTTTTTTTGCGGTCTTTGCTGGGAATTGCGGCTAAAAAATCAGAGTTAGGTTTCAATTTTTTATAAGCAGCTCCTGCTTCCGGCTTCAGCCTTCGGCTGACCCCATCAACTCAGCCAAAGGTTGAGTTTTCCTGGGGCGCCGAGGTCTAAAAAATTGAAACCTAACTCTGATTTTTTAGCCTTGTGATTCTGTAGTGTAGCCAATTAGAAAAAAAACAAACGCAAACTCAAAAAACAAACAAGGCTTTGATTCAGTTCAAGTGCTGCTAATGAATTTGAAATAATAGAGAAAAAGAAATAACAAGAAAAAATAATAAGAAAAAATTTTATGCCGAGTAGAATCGAGAAATGTGATGAATAGCCAAAATCAGAATCAGAATCAGAATCAAAATCAAAACCAAACTTCCAACCCCAATCAATATGAAGTGAAACTTTGGGGCGGGCGATTTGAAGAACCTACTTTGAAAGAAGTTGATACGTTTTCTACTAGTATTTCTGTGGATCATCGGTTGTGGGAAGTGGATTTGTTGGGATCAATGGCTCATGCAAAGATGTTGGGAAAAGTGGGCGTGTTAACGGTGAGTGATTCTGAAAAAATTGTGGCTGGCTTGCAAAGCATTTTAAATGATCTTCAAACGGGACAACAACAAATTGATTTTAATGCCGAAGACATTCATTCGGATATGGAACTAAAATTAGTTCGCAAGATTGGCGATGTCGCGGGACGATTACACACGGCACGCAGTCGCAATGATCAAGTGGCGACGGATACTCGATTGTATTTATTAAAAGAGGTCAGTTATTTACAGCAAGAACTTAAAGCTTTGCAGAAATACTTTTTAGCTACGGCTGAAAAACATTTAGAATCCATTTTGCCAGGATTGACTCATATGCAACACGCACAGC
>CAZFSX010000404.1:0-2315 GCA_964522115.1 uncultured Pseudobdellovibrionaceae bacterium
TTTAGTTTGCCCATCTTTACAGGCATTACTTTAAATTTATCAGGAAATTGTTTCAAAAGACGCAGGCGATAGGTTTTGTAAGGTGTCCCAAAATAGACTTTATTCAGAAGGTACTCTTTGTTAAATAAAAGTCCTTCATGAAGATCCAGATCACGAAGTGTTTCAAAGTTTCCTCGATCAAAAGCCAATTTCCGAAGCTCATCAAAGCCCTTCGGTGATCTTTTCTCTTTGGGCAAATCATAGAGTTGAGTCAGGAGATCCCATTTTTTTGCGTAGATGTAATAAAATCCTCCGGCAGACTCCAGGATAGATTTTGAGTTGTTTAAAAAAACTTTTGCTTCCTGATAACGTTTTTGAAGAAACAAGGATTGGGCTTTCAACTCCATAACGTTTCCTTGCAGAAGTCGCAATCGGTATTTATTGACCTCATGAAGACAGGATTCGATAAGTTGTTCTGCTTCCTCAAATTGATCTAGACTTAAAAAGGCAGCGATCATATTCACTTTTCCAACCAGCGATTGATATTCTGTGATTTTGTTGCTTTGAAGATATTTTCGAAGAAAGGAGAGTGCTTTTCGATAATTCCAAGATTGAAAGAACGCAAGTGTTGAAAAAAAAAGGGAGTCTGGGCTGTCCTTGGAATCCACATTAGATAAAATTCTCAATCCTTCGGGAACAGCACCTAGAGAAATCAAACCCGCGGCATAGGCTGATCGAAACTCCGGTGGACTCTCCAGGCGAAGTTCTTGGTCAAAAAAAATCCAGGGTCTTAAAAGTTTGATGGAGTACATGGGTAAGCCAGATCGGCGTGACTGATGGGCGACTTGAAGAAGGATCTGTGGTTCGGGGCGAGGATTTTTTTTGATAAAGTCCAGAATCATCAACTGCGCAGATTTTGAATTTCCAGACTGAATGAATGTCTCAATCTGGTTCAATGTCTCTTGTCCCATAGTGATAGAATATATCTAAATACCCAGAACTCGAAGATTCTTTTGTAAATTCGCGACAAATTTGTCCAAAGATAATTCTTTCGTCCAGCGATATTCTGTTCTTGTCTTGAGGGTTATCGAAAAAAAATAGATCATAAGGAGAATTTTATGGAATCACAAAAAAACACAGTCGAACAAAAACACCAAACAACAACAAAATCAGCGGATTTTTTTTCCTCTTTAGGTCTATCAGAAGGAGCCGTCAAAGTGTCTGAAAAAACAGAAACTCTTAAAATTGAAGTTAGTTTTTTTGAATGGGCAAGTCTTATCGCCCAAGGGCATGCTGCCTTTCAGTTTCTTTGGAATGGAATCCAATTCAATATTTTTGAAATGCTTGAAAAAAATGGAAGTATGTCTTTAGAAGAAATTCAAAAGCAGACGGAACTTGAAGATGGTCCTGTAAAAATGCTGATGACATCTTTAACTTGCCTGCAATTCGTTCATTTAGATGAAAATGAAAAATACCAAAACACCAGCTTAACGAAAAAATATTTTGTTCGAAGCTCTTCGGCCAATTTGATCGATGTTTTAGGATGGCAAAGATACATTGTTTATCCAGGTGTTGAAGATGCAGAATCAAGTTTGCGTGCTAATAAAAATTTGGGATTAGAAAAATTTCCAGGGACAGCCCCACATTTGTATCAACGAATAGCTCCAGATGATCATTTGAGAACTGTGTTTCAAAAAGCTATGAGCAGTCTTTCCTCATCCAGCCATCAAGTCCTGATGGAAACAATCGATTTGCAAGGTTGCCATCATCTTGTCGATGCGGGTGGAGGTCAGGGGACCAATGTCATTGCACTTGGGAAGAGATTTCCAAATGTGGAAAGACTGACTGTTTTTGATCAACCTGATATTTGCAAAATGGCAGCCAATAATATTCTTCAGCAGAAAATGGAATCACGTCTTCAGACACATCCTGGGGATTTATTTGGAACTGAATTTCCAACGACGATGGATTCCGTTCTTTTGAGTCATATGTTGACGATCTGGTCAGAAGAAAACAATGTGAAGTTATTGAAAAAAGCTTATCAAGCATTACCATCTGGCGGAAAGTTGTTCATTTTTAACATGGCCGTGGAAGATGATCAAAGAGGCCCTTTTTCAAGTGCTTTAGGATCTTTATACTTTCAATGCGTGGCTACAGGTGAAGGTCGTCTTTATACACAAAAAGAATTTGTTCGAATGATTGAAGCAGCAGGATTTAAGTTGGAAAAAACACAGAAGCTACCACAAGCTCATTATTTGTGGACTGCTGTGAAAGCTTAAAACTTGGATTTCATCGAAGTCATTTGAAAAACAACGAAAAATCAGAAGGAAAAAGGC
>CAZFSX010000405.1:0-2314 GCA_964522115.1 uncultured Pseudobdellovibrionaceae bacterium
AAATTCATGGAATAAACTTGCGTTGATCGAATGCTTTTATCTTTAAGATTTGCAGTGATCAACTGAGTGGCCTTTAAGGAATCAGAGATAATGATATGTAAAGATCTGCTTGATGGAGAACGATGATTTGTCATGAAAGAAAAAAGCTGAATCAGGGTGTCTTCGTTTTGTTGGACATGGGTGACCCCGGGAGTTTTCTGCCATAACAACGTTGGGGTAAAAAGATCTTGGCATGAGAGGGGTGGGGTGGGGCTGCTGATAGCATTTGCTGATGTCGACGAAAGAAGAAGTGGTGCCAAAAAGAAGCCGGTCAAAGCCCAAAATGGTAAGTTCTGAATCCATGGAAGGTTCATAAAATGCTCCTGAGGGGAAAGAATTATATAAACCTATTTCTATTGCAAAAAATCGGCCGGAATGAAGTCTAATTCAGTGATGATCGTATCAAAAATTCAGCCCCAGCATGAATAGGACATCGTAAGAATCTCCACTGGGTTTCACATTGGTAGTCAATGTGGTATTGCCACTGGGAATAAGAAGGACTTGGTTTTTATCTTTGAATCCGACGATGTGATAAAGGCCCTGGATACCAAAAAAGGCTTTTTTACGCATGATGGGAATTTCAATTCCTCCACCAAGATCTACGCCCAAGGCTCCATCGCGAGAATATCCTCCATCCACATTGTTGACAGAAATCGTTCGATAGACTTGTGAAAATCCGCCGATGATGAAGGGATTCAGGTCAGCAAGGCCTTTCATCAGATTTTGTGTGTTGAAAAAATATTTCAAATTCAAGGACATAAATGTCATCGAAACGTTGCCATCCATTGTGGCCGTGGGGGTCGCAAGATGGTAATTATGATCACTGGTTTTAAAAGCAAATTCTAAAGCAAACCGCATATCAAAGAAGTAACTTAAGGCAAGTCCATAGGTGGGGGCTGTTGAATAAAGATTGGCCAAATTGTCTGTGTAACCACGCATCCCACCCTGAAAGCTGACTGTAAGAAAGCGCCCATTTTTGAAAAAATAAATGTCGGATTCTTCATCCCCAGCATCATCAAATTCAGAATAATCACTGAAGGGGTCAAAGGCATCATCACCCTCGGCCTGTGCGACAAGATAGGAATTTTTGGGAAGATGAAGTTGTTCTGACTGAGACAGTATCGAGAAGCCGAAAATTAAACAAAAGCAGACAACTGACAAATTCAAATTGGATCTCATGATTCCCCCTTTTCTCATTATTCTACAAAGTGACAAAAAACAAAAGCGCTTTGTCTGGAAGTTTCTCAATCAAGAACGCCTCAATATAAGACAGTTTCTCTGAATTGAACTTGAAGCTTTCTGAGTATCCAGAAGTTGACGTCCTGTTTCTTATGGGTGCTTGTTTGACAAGAATTCCAAGTTCTCTTTAAATGGGGTCAACCAGGAGTTGCAACATTGGATCAGCATTCACAGGTCATTATCGTCTCTGCATTTGGTCGCGGGCATTGGTTGGCCGTGGAACTTGCTCGCCGTGGCATCCAAGTCGAGCTTCTTGAAATTTCAGAACAGTTAGGAGCCTGGGCCCCTGAGGATTGGGAAGGACCTTTTGGTTGGTTTTCCAGTGATCAGTGGTTGGAAAGTCAGAAAGAGGCTCTTCAGGTGGAGGCGGCTCCTTTGCATCACCCCCATGGATATGTCCTTTGGTTGCCGTCGGGCCCTTTGGAAATGAAGGGGCCAACTTTGTCCACGCGTTTGCAGGCGTTGGGATGCTCAGACCAAGTAAAAAATTTTATTTATGAATATGAGTCTCTTCCTTTGGGTGAAAAGCAGAAGCAAAGGGACAATATTGACAGACAGTCCTTTCAGCAGAAATGGTTGTTGGGGATGGCTCAACAAATATCATCCTCTTTATTTTATTCGAATGTGCAGGCCTGTCGAAGAGGAAGGCCTTTATCTTTATTTGCTCCCTTCTATCATCGACATGCGACCCGACCCGGGTTTGAAAAAGGTTTACAATGGTTGAGAGACAATCAAGTTAAGGTGACCACTCAAGTTAGTCTGCAGGATTTTGCCTGGAAGGATCGTCGTACCATGGTTGGCGTCGAGATGAAGTCTTCTGCCTTTGCAGGATATAAAAAAGCGGATCGTTTTGTTTTGTGCTTAAGCTCAGAGGAACTGGACAGTTTGCATGAAAAGTTACGCACTTCTTTTTTTCCACAAAGGAAGTTGGAATCGATGTGGTCTTGGGTTCGTTATCGTTGGAAATTTAAAGATCATCCCGTTTTAAATAGTCTGCCTTCTTACTTTGTGATGATTGAAGATATTGAAAATGTTT
>CAZFSX010000406.1:0-2305 GCA_964522115.1 uncultured Pseudobdellovibrionaceae bacterium
CTGGAGTGGTCGTCCAGATTGAAAAAGCAGAGGGTGAATTTGTTAAAGCTGGAGACTCTAAAGAGTTTATTTTAAGAATCGATGATACAAAGAAATTATTTGTTATTGCAAATGCCCCTGAAATTGATCGTGTGAAAGTGAAGTTAGGGCAAGAAGCTGTGATCAAAGCCTCTGCGATACTCAGTCGCAAATATAAAGGAATTATTCGTGAACTTTCTTTGGCAGCAAAAGAAAAAGATCAGTGGAGTCGATCTCAAGTGATTGAATTTCCGATTCGTATCGAATTGATGGATGAGGATCAGTTGATACGTCCGGGTATGTCAGTCGTGATCGATGTGATCACAGAAAAAAAAGAAAATGTACTGACACTTCGACATGAGTATATACGCCGTGACGGTGAGAAGTACTTTGTGATTCTAGCCAATGGAAAAAGAAAAGATATACAAGTGGGTCTTCAAAATGAAGAGGCTTTTGAAGTTATTTCAGGTTTAGATATCGGTGAAAAAATTAAGCAAGTTGATTTTTCCAATCTGAGCACCCAGGAATAACAAATGAAGATCATCGAAGTTGATCAGTTGACGTTCTCGTATTCTTCAGAGATGGCAAATTTTCCAGTCATTCGAGACATCAGTTTTTCGATTCATGCTGGTGAGTTTGTTGCTATTCAAGGGCCATCTGGATCTGGAAAGTCGACTTTGTTGTATCTGTTAGGATTGTTGTCCAGGCCAACAAGCGGAAAAATCAAGTTCAACAAGAGAGTCATTGACGAATTATCTGAGACTGAAGTGGCTTTACTTCGGAATCAAAGCATTGGTTTTGTTTTCCAGCATTTCCATTTGTTACCTAAAACAACAGTTTTAGAAAATATCCTTTTGCCGACGATGTATTCTCCTGATTATTCTTCGAAAGATAAAAATATTGAAGAAGCCAAAAATCTTGCAGACAAGGTTGGTTTAACAAAGCACCTCACGCATTTTCCTAATCAGTTATCCGGTGGTCAACAACAGCGGGTTGCTATTTGCCGAGCCTTGATGAATCACCCAGATCTGATTTTAGCGGATGAGCCCACAGGAAATTTGGATTCCATAGCGGCGGAACAAATCCTTCAATTACTGAAAACTTTGAATCGAGCTTTTAACAAAACAGTGATCATCATCACTCATGATGACCAGGTTGCAGCCAAATGTGATCGTATTATTAAAATTAAAGATGGCAAGATTGCTTCCGATACAACATTGTCGGCTGTTCAAAATATTTTTGAAGATCGTCAAGTTAAGGATTTGAAGACTCCAAAATCTAAAACTTGGAAGGAGTTTGTAAAAAATAATTTTTCTTCCGCTTTAAGAAATTTAAATCGAAATAAAATTCGAACAGCTTTAACAATGATGGGTGTTTCGATTGGGATTTCAGCTGTGCTTTCCATGATGACTTTGGGTCAATTTACCAAAGAAAAAATACTTGCGGGGTATCAGGATCTGGGTGTTAACACGATGATTTTTTATGGGTATCCAAATTGGGATCAAAAAGCGACGGATATTGTCCCAACTCCTTTTCGCTTTTTTGATTGGGATAAGGATTTGGTATCTTTGAAAAAGATATTTCCTCAGATCGAAAGGCTTTCACCCTTACTGATGGGTTGGGAAGGAGCTGTCAGTTATGGTGGTAAATCGATTGAGCAAGATATTCGTGTTGTTGGGACAAGTGAAGAAGGTTTGTCCATGTCTCGTCGCAGCCTTTTCTTAGGGCGAAATTTTTCCTTGGCAGAGGTGGAGCAAAAAAGTGCTGTCTGTATTATTGGGAATGAAATTGCAAAAAGACTTTTTTCGGATACGCATCCCCTAGGTCAGGTTCTTCGAGTTAGTTTGGGTGATAATTCCTTCGGTTGTCGAGTTGTCGGTGTTTTATCGGCGATGAGTTCTAATAAAGAATATTTAAAGCCAAACTTACAAGTGTATGTACCATTTACAGTTTACCAATCTTTAGCCGGCGATTGGTGGTCATCTCAAATTAAGGAAGTTATGATCCAGCTACAAATGGGTTCTGATGTTGAAAAAACGGGAAAAGGCATTCAAGTTTTTTTTGAACAGAGGTATGGTTCTTCAGGATGGTTTCGAGTCGATTCAGACAGTCTTCTTGTTATTCAGATGAGACGATTTTTAACTCTGTTCACAGTTCTTTTATCATCTATCGCCTTTGTGACCTTGACTGTCGGTGGTATTGGAATCACGAATATGATGCTTGTCTCTGTCTCAGAAAGATTAAGAGAGATTGGACTTCGAAAAGCCCTGGGCGCAACTCAGGTGGA
>CAZFSX010000407.1:0-2297 GCA_964522115.1 uncultured Pseudobdellovibrionaceae bacterium
TTGGCTCACGGAATCTGGATGCTGTCTTTGCGTTTTTTATTTCCCGCAAAGGATCTGCATCTGTCTTGAAACGGATCCTTTGCAAAGGGACTCAAAATCTTAATCCCAGCGCAAAAGCCAATCAAAGCGTGAAATATATTCTTCTCCCACGAGATATTCATGCTGACGAAATTCCAACTTCTGAGTCCAGTGGCGATGATTTTTGGGTGGACGTTTGGATTTCAATAAAACACCCCATAAAGGAAAATCCTTGGTATCTTGAAAATATTTTTCCTCCACAGAACCTGCTTTCGGAGACAATACGGGGATATCAAGACCAGCTAAGGCGGGTTGGAAATTTTCTGCGACAACAAGTCCTTCCAAACACACATCTAAATTTTTCAATTCAACTTCAGATATATTTCCAAAAAGTTTTTGGCCATCCTCGGTTTCTGATCGCAAAGAATCTCCCAAGGCCATCAAGGGCTGCTGACTGACCAAACCTGATTGTAACCACTGTAAATTGGGTTGACGAGGATCTCCACCATGAGAGTGATGGCGAAAATATTCTTCTTCATCAAAGATTTCACGAAAACTCAGAAATAGAGGAAGTCCATTTTCTTTGCGCATGAGAAAACGTTCGACACAGCCACCTGGAACATCCAGACGAGAATGAATTTGAAAACCCTCATCCTGCCAATCTTTAGCTGCATAACCGGAAAAAGAATAACAAAAAATTTCATGCAAGGAATTGGTTGAAGTCATTGCCGACCTTTCTTTCAAAGCACCACTGTCTTAAGTACTTTTGACACTATCACCGACAGAACATGGATGCAAATAGACGCAGATTTTTTATCGATCAAGCTGTGCAAATCAAAATAAAAATTTCAATAAGAATGACTAGCGACCGAAGGGGCGCCACATGGGAAACCAGGAATTCAAACATTCTTCATGGGCCATGTGACTGCATTGATCAACTAAGATGGGGCGAGCAACAGGCATAGCATTTAAAAATCTTGGCAGTTGTTCAAGGGGAGCATACTTGTCCTGAAGGCCCCAAACAAAAATGGCAGGAATGGTGATCGTCGATAATTTATCTTCCACAGATTTCCAGTGAATGCGTCGAGAATATTCGTAAAGGGCTCGCCTTAAATATGGACCACGGTACACCTGATAGTAGGTTTCAACTTGTTCGTCCGTCACAAAATCTGAGTCGTAGTAGGATTTTTCTAAACTCTTTCGAAACATATAAGGTCGAATCAAACCCGTCATCCAACGACCGATGACGGGGATTTTTAAAATTTCCCACTCCCAGGTTTCTTTCACATCCAATCCGGAAGTGGATATTAAAGTTAGCTGTTGAAGTTTAGATGGATGCAACGAAGCGACTTGTAAAGCTAAACCGCCACCCCATGAATGCCCCACAAGATGAATTTTTTCTGCTGGAAGGGACTGCAAGAGTTGAAAAAGATTAGCTCCCATCACATCTAAATCATAACGACGAAAATCTTTTTGCAAGGGCCATGTCCACCCATGCCCTGGTAAATCCACAGCAATCACGGGGATCCCCTGCTGAGTCAAGGCATCCATCATAGACTCAAAATTGGCGCTCCATAAGCCTCCTCCATGCAAGAGCACCAGAAGATTTTTCGGTGCTAATGGTGGTTCATTGAACGCTCCATACATCGACCAACGAAAATCCTGTGTCGAATAAAAATGACGAGGGTATTTTTTCGTGAAGCTTTCTGACAAACTTGGAAGTGCAAACAAAAGGGAAAAGAAGAAACTGAAACCCCATCGGATCCAGCCCTTCGTGCATCGTTGCTGATGGATGATCAAGTCATTCCGTTGACTGAACATTCTTCGCCCCCACTGATTTAAGGGTGCAGGTCCATTCTTAGAAAATCAAGCTGATTTCTTCCAAACCGTCTTTGGTTTCAACTTCTGATCTTTGCAGCTTCTTAAAAAATCATTCAGAAGAGTTTGATAAGGCGTATGAGTCTGTTCACTAAGTAACTTGAAATACTCAAGGACATCCGAATCAATACGAAGAGTGATGCTTTTTTTTAATTTCTTTAAATAAGGATTCGGTTTCATATTCATTTTTTTTAAATCATATTCTTTGCGCATAAAATCAACCTCACAAGGATTCAAAATCCTGAATTTCTCTTCTTGTTGCTTTCCGAGCACTTATGATTCTAAGAACGTCAGAATCCTCAATGTGAACATGAACAACAAAAAGAAGTTGGTTTTTAAAACTACTACCAATCAATATAAAACGATCTTCATCCACTGAGTGGTCTGGGTCATTAAAAATT
>CAZFSX010000408.1:0-2266 GCA_964522115.1 uncultured Pseudobdellovibrionaceae bacterium
CTCGTCCTGTTTTTTCAACAGAGGCTTTGATCATCTGCCAATCATAGGGATAGATGGACCGTAAATCGATGACCTCGACGGAAACACCCTGATCCTTAAGCTCATCTGCCACTTCATTGCACAAAAGCAGCATGCGGCCATAGGAAACTAAAGTCACATGCTCCCCTTGGCGCGTGATCTTGCCTTGCCCCAAGGGAACTAAGTACTCCTGCAAATCTGGCCAACGAGGTTTCCACTTCGATCGATCCCCAATCGGAGCATCAATCATCATTTTCAAATCTTTTTCGTCAGCAGGTTCTCCTGGAATCAATTCTTCACCACGCACGCGCATCAAGGCTTAGGGCTTCATAAATAAAACAGGATTCGGATCATGAATGGCAGACAATAACAATCCATAGGCATCCAAAGGATTCGATGGCATCACAATCTTCCATCCTGCCAAACGCGAGGCCCAAGCATCAAAGGAATGACTATGGTACACACTGCCTCGGATTCCAGCTCCTACTGGTGTCATCACCACCATCGGCAAAGGAACTTGGCCATTCGTGCACCACAAGGTGTTTCCTGCGATCTTCAAAAGATCCATTGTATTAAAAATATAATCACAAAATTGAATTTCAGCCACACAGCGTTCGCCGGTCATGGCAATCCCCATCGCCATTCCCAAAATACCACGTTCATCCAAAGGTGTATTCCAAGAATTCTTCAGACCCTGTGTTGCTGTGAAGACTCCACCTAAAGGGGCGCCCACATCTTGACCAAAAATATCTTTCAATTGCAAATTCTTCTCTGCATAGTGCAAGGCCATTCGAATGGATTGTGCCATATTTGCCATTAGAATTTCCTCCAGTCTGCATTTTCATGATTCACATACACATTGTCCCAAACACTTTGCGCTGTCGGAGGCAACTCATTGCGGACTTGTTGCTGTGCTTGATAACCTTCATCTTCGTACTTTTGCCAAAGTGCTTGAACTTCTTTTTCTTGAAGTATTCCTGCCTTTAAAAGTCTTTCTTGAAAAATTTGAACACAATCGACTTCGTTATCCACGCGATTTGCACCACTGGCAGAAGAATGCCCATAAAGTCTTGAAACCATCGCTTCAATAAAAGCAGGCTTTTGATTTTTTCGAATGTACTTCATGGCTTCATCCATTTTAATTCGGCATTCGATGGGATTATTTCCATCGATCACCCACGCAGGCATTTGAAAAGCTTTGGCCCGATCAGCAATATGTTTTTCTCCGTGCTGCCCATCATAGGAAGTGGATATCCCCCAACCATTATTTTGCACAGTGATCAACATCGGAAGCTCTTGCCCTTTGCGAGAAGACCAGATCAAGCAAGAGGCAAAATCTCCTTCCGCCGTCCCTGCATCTCCTCCTGTGACAATTGTGATGCCTTTGGATTTACTTTCTAAATGATGTCGCTTTTGAACATGGGCTGTCCCCAACGCAACGATATACTGAACTTCAATCGGAGAAGTCACAGGAGCAATATTCCACTGAGGATAACAATAGTGATTGGAAAAGTTGCGTCCTCCTGTTGATGGATCTGTGGCGCGATTCATGATCAAACGAATGGAATCAATCATCGGCATTCCATAGGCCACCAAGGTGGGAGTGCATCGATAATGCAAATGCAACCAATCATAGGCGGGCCCCTGCCCCTTCAAAGAACTTAGCCCCAGACTGACTCCCCAAGCTTCTTCCCCCGGAGCTCCAATCCAAAAATAAGCATCTCCTGCCTTGTAGATCTTGATCAAACGATCTTCCAAAACACGACTCTTCACCATCAAGTCGTGCATCTGTTTTAATTCACTTTTTGAAAATAAACTGAGTTCTTTGTCTGACCTTGAACTGGCCTTGGTCGAAGATTTATCCCTTCGACCACCACTTTTGGATGATTTCAAAAACCCCTCCACCGTTAAAAACTTGCAACAGCGAAAATTTATTTCGCGGCTGTTGCGGCCGGTGCAGTTTCAACCTGGATCAAATCCAACAGGACTTGGCTGGCCTCTTCAATATCTGCACGTTTCAAGTATTCCTTATCACGTTCAGCTTTGGCGAGCTTTTTGTTGGCTTTTGCTTTGGATTTTTTCTCTTTTTTATTCTGTTTAGATTCTGTATAGACTTCGTTATGTGCTTCTTCATCATTTTCAGTCTCATCATCAGCAAGAGCAGCAAATCTATTATCATCTTTGCTCTTTTTCCGATTCTGCTGTTGACGAGCTTGATTTTTTTGATTCTGTTGTTGCTGTTGTTGTT
>CAZFSX010000409.1:0-2261 GCA_964522115.1 uncultured Pseudobdellovibrionaceae bacterium
AACGTTTTTCTTAGGAAATTTATGAAGAAAGGATTGATGGTTAGCTAAAAAAGTAGACGAAATATAAGCCATAATGCCGGCCGCAGAGTAAAAAATCGCGGTGTCTATCAGTTGAAGATTAAGTGCCTTCTGGACAAGGATGACCATCAAAATATTGAAAATTCCTGTAGGAAAGGCATTCGAAATTCTCAGCCAAAAAAACTTTTGTAGATTTGGATATTTTGGGAAATAAGAAAATGGCTTAAAAATGTGAGAAGGTTCGTTTGCTCCATCTTTAGTTTCATCGGAATCTTTTTTAATTGAAGAGGCTACGATTGCCGCAACAACAAATGTTGAAAAATCTAAGAGAAGAGGAACATATATTGGAAAGAACTTTAATAAAAAAAGAGCAACCAATGGGCCAACCATTTGAGCCGCAAAAAAACCTTTAAAAAGTTGACCTTGAAGTACGGTCTGCTCTTCAGGTGTTCCTAGTTTTTTTGATTCTACCTCGCAAGCTGATGAGAAAAGAATTGATAAAACTTTTAATGAAAAATGAGCAATAAAATAGAATAAAACCAGTTTTGCATCAAAAAGTAGAGTGGAAATCAAAATAGCAGAAAAAAGCGCTGAGATAATTTGCGTCTTTAACATCATTGATCTTGCCGATTTATCGGTAACTAGCCTTGGTGTTAGAATTCCTCCAAGTACATGTGCGATACACTCCATGGGAACTGCAATGGCAGCAGTTGCAACACTATTTGTTTTTGAATAGACCAAGGACATGATCGTAAAAAGAGTTAAAAAATCCCCAAAATTTGTTACAAAAATGATATTCCGTATCTTGTTATTAAGCTTCATGCCAAATCCTCCATTTTCAATTTCTTCACATAAGTCATAAACATAATTGGTATTTTATCTTCTAAATTTTCTGGTTCTTCAGCTAAAGAGAAAACAGACTTTTTAAATGCCTCAAGTTCTGTAAATATAGCCGCTGCATTCTGCTTTGTTACAAACTGAAGACCAAGGCCAATCTGCTGATCAAAAGATCCCTTTTTATCAAGGAGTAAATCAAAAATAGTCACAAGGTATTTTATACCAAGAGAAATTGATTTTTCGTTTGTACTGTTTTCCAAGGAAGCAATTCTATATTTCAATCCAGAAGGTCTGATAACATTCTTTTTTATAGTGATTAAGTTTTGCTCTTGAAGTTCTTTAATTTCCTTTACATATAGAAAATCCGAATCAATGATAACTTTCTCTAAAAGAAGAATCTTAAAATATAAAAGAATTGATTTTGGCTGAGAGAGCAAATACTCCATTTGAGCATCTGAATAGATAATTGGCTTGTCTTTTTTATCCCACAAGCTTCTCTTTAGTTCTGCCGGGAACTGAAGGTACTTTGTTAAGTCATTGGCAATAGTGGAATTTTCATCAGAAACAGATGAAAAAAATGAAGAAAGAAGCATTTTCTTTCTCGACGAATCAACTTTTTCGTAAATTTTTTCAACCAGTGTTATTGATGGAGGTCTTTTTCCATTCATCATCAGAAGAAAATAGTCGTAACTAACTTTGAGTTTTTTCCCGCCAAAAAAATCGTATAAATCTTTATTTGTTCGAATCTTTTCGTCATTTTTATATTTAGAAATAAATTCTTTGAAAGTCATAAAGTCTGTCTAACCGACAATTTGTCGGTTTTCAAACAAAATGACGTTTTTTTTTGACTATCTTTTTATTGGGTAGTTTTATAGGCAAGTTGCATAATGAAACCACTTAACAAGGAGTGATTATGAATTCTGGAGTTATGGGATATTAAAAAATAAAAAGCCCACCTCATATGTGGATCTTCAGACGGCAATCTGAAGACATAAGGATGGGCGAACTGATTAACAGCTAATCAATTCGTACCATTTCATTTAAAAAAGAACAAGGCCATTTGGTTTTTGTTCCCTTATTTTCCACAAAATCGTGGCTTTTTTATACTAAAAACATAGGGTTTTAGATCATTTTATGACTAAAAACGGCTGATTTTTGATTGAAGATTTCTTCACTGATTTCCTATTTCAAGGATCAGTCTCGTTAAGTTTCTGTGATGTTGGAAACTTAAAAACTTAGGTACGTCTAAATTTGATCTAATTCTCGGCATAGAACATGCTTTTACAACACAACAGATGAACGTTTTTTGTCGCTCAAGAAATTAATTTCTTAGAAGGATCTCTATTGTCAAAAAGCGCTCATCCGAAGTGGAGAGATAAATGGAAAACTATTTAAAAGAATTTTTG
>CAZFSX010000410.1:0-2244 GCA_964522115.1 uncultured Pseudobdellovibrionaceae bacterium
ACAAAGCCGATGACATTTGATACAAACTGCAAACACGAGCTGCCTCCATAAGTGCTTGAAAAATATTTTCACCCTTCAGCGCTGACGCCTTCAGTTTCTGAAGAGCTTTCGTGGATTCTTGTTGATGCCGCTTTTGAAATTCAGTCACACGATCAAGCTGTTCCTTCTTTTCCTGATATGAAGCTCTGGCAATTTCAATCTTCGCAGGCACATAATCCTGACTTAAAGTTTGTGGATCAATGTAGGTATTCACGCCAATAATAGGAAGATCCCCTGAATGCTTCAGATGTTCATAATACATACTTTCTTCTTGTATTTTAGACCTTTGGTATTGAGTTTCCATTGCGCCTAAAACTCCACCTCGTTCATTGATGCGTAAAAATTCCTCAAGGACAGCTTCTTCCACAATCTCTGTCAGTGATTCCATAAAATAACTGCCTTGCAGTGGATTTTCATTTTTCATCATTCCAAATTCACGTTGAATAATCATCTGGATGGCCATGGCACGACGAACACTTGCCTCTGTCGGAGTGGTGATCGCCTCATCATAGGCGTTCGTATGTAAACTGTTGCAATTGTCGGCCAACGCAAGGAATGCCTGCAATGTTGTTCGTATGTCATTAAAATCGATTTCCTGTGCATGCAAGGAACGACCACTTGTTTGAATATGATATTTCAGCTTTTGAGATCGTTCGCTGGCTTGATACAATTCCTTCATCACAATCGCCCATATTCGACGCGCGACTCTTCCTAAAACAGCATATTCTGGATCAAGTCCGTTGCTAAAAAAGAAGGACAAATTTGCAGCAAAATCATCAATCGAAAGACCTCGTGATAAATAATATTCGACAAAAGTAAATCCATTGGACAGGGTAAAGGCCAATTGACTGATGGGATTCGCTCCTGCTTCCGCAATGTGATAGCCGGAAATACTGACAGAATAAAAATTACGGATATTCTTTTGAACAAAATACTCCTGAATATCTCCCATCATTTTCAATGCAAATGGAACTGAAAAAATACAAGTATTTTGCCCTTGGTCCTCTTTTAAAATATCAGCCTGAACTGTTCCGCGTAAATTTTGCAATGTAGCTTGTTGAACATTTTGCCTTTCTTCCTCAGATAGTTTTCGCCCCAATTCCTTTTCTTTTTTTTCAACCTGTTGATCGATCGCAGAATTGAAATAGAAGGCCAAAATCATTGGAGCAGGACCATTGATCGTCATACTCACACTGGTATTGGCAGCACAAAGATCAAAACCCTCATACAGTTTCTTCATATCATCCAGTGTGCAGATACTGACTCCACTTTCTCCAATTTTACCAAAAATATCTGGACGCAAATCTGGATCCTGTCCATACAATGTCACAGAATCAAAAGCCGTTGAAAGTCGATGGGCTTTTTCACCCTGGCATAAAAAATGAAATCGACGATTCGTTCTGGCTGCTCCACCCTCTCCGGCAAACATACGCTTAGGGTCTTCATCCTGACGTTTCAATGGAAAAACCCCCGCTGTGAATGGAAATTCACCGGGAACATTTTCCAACTTCAAGTATTTCCATCGATCCCCCCAATCGGTCAAATTGGGAACTACAACTTTAGGTATTTTAGTATGACTCAAACTTTCACTTTTCAAAGGTTGGCGAATTTCCTGCCCTCGAACTTGAAAAATATAATCATCTTGTGCATACCGATTTTGAAGTTTGGAATAATTTAAAAGAGCATCCTTTTCTTCTGTTGAAAAATCTTTCCACAGCTGTTGCTGTTGATTCTGCATTGTCTCAGGATCAAGAAGATTTTTCAATCTATCCATAGCTCCTAACTGACTAGCCTTTTCAGCCATTTTTTCTGTGCGAGCTTTGTAATGACGAACTGTCGACACAATCTGAGCCAGATAGTTTTGTCTTTCTGCAGGAACAATCACATGCTCTTCTGCAGACAATACATTCTTCTTTTTGTCCTGAGAAAGATGGAATTGAAAACCAGCGCCCTGACTTTTAGAATTCAAGACTTCACAAAGATGGAAAAACAGCTGATTCACACCAACATCATTGAACTGAGATGCCTGAGTCAAAAAAACTGGAACTTGAACTTGCTGATCAAAAATTTTTCGAGATCTGCGATACTGTTTCGAAACATCACGAAGAGCATCCTGTGATCCTCGTCGATCTGCCTTGTTCACTGCAATCATATCAGCGAAATCGATCATATCAATTTTTTCCAACTGACTTTGAGCTCCAAAAT
>CAZFSX010000411.1:0-2217 GCA_964522115.1 uncultured Pseudobdellovibrionaceae bacterium
TCACAAGTGGCTGCCATCGGAGACGCCGTGATAATATCCAAAGCGGTGAATGAGCTAGATCCCAATGCACTCGAAGTCCAAGAAATCCCTAACCTTGTCGTTATTTGTGACCCGGAAATCCAAGGTGATGACTGCCAAGCACGAATTGTTACACTGAATAATGGCGAAAGCAAAATGCTGGTCAAGGCAACAAAAGATTACGGATCCATAGTGAAAACAGGTGAGATACTCTCGATTAAGCCTGAAAATTTGCTCTATGTGGATCGTTCAAAAAAAACGACATGTAACACAATTCCAGGAAGGCACAATGCTTTTCGTTTGACAGATGCAATCTCATATAATGAACACTCATATGAAACAGTGAATGTTCCACCTGGTAAAGATGACTTTTACCTTTCGTCTGAAGAAATTAAACCCTTTACTTTAGAACTGTGGGATTTGAAACGCGCGTTAGACAATAAGGAAGTTAAATGGAAATCCTTTACTAAGGAAACTTCACTTGTTAAATGGGCAACAAATCATAAACATACTGTAACTTTCGATACAAAGACGGCTATTATCGTGGGGGATTACTGGAATAATGGCTCACAACAACTATACAATGTCGTATGCAGCGAAAAATCATTTCTTAAGGTTATACCTCGAACAATCGTAATCCCTACGATTGACATGAAAAAAATAGGTGGACATTGAAATTGTTGTTCAACTTCTTATTGATGATACTTGTATTACTGCACCAAATTCCTACTGGTGCAGTAACTACTTCCGCAGAGGCGTGCAACTGTGATTCCCCCACCCAAGTCCATAAGTCTGAATCACTATTTGATGTATTTAAAAAAATTGAATTGAAGTATTGTGATTTTGAAGCAATCAGAAATAGCCCAAAAAATGTCAACAAACAAACAGTGAGTGTTCTTGTTCAGCTTGGATTTATTGATGAATCGTCTGAAGAAGGCACTCAGCCTTATATAAGCTACGATCACCTCATTATTAAGGGCATTGTTTCATTTTTAAACAGTCAAGGGTGTGATTTTTCAATAGTCCATCATGATGAAAACAATCATTCAATTTTCTTAGAGAAGAAAATCAAAAACACGATTTCAAATGAAGATCAAACGATAAGCATAGAATTTAAAAACGCATCAAATAAGGGTCACTACGATAAAAAAATAAGTGATGCCAGGGTTCTGGATCTAAAAACATCACTACAAAGTTATGACTACTTTATTTATATTGGTCATTCACGTTTCGGTAAGGGTATCGACTTGTATCCTAAAAAAATGAACAGTCAAAATAAAGTCCCCATTTATACTGATAAATGGGTGAAAAGTTTACCGCGAAATCTGCAGGGCATTGGTGTTTTAGCCTGCGATCCCGTCAAACATTCACAGAAACAAGGTTCTGCCAAAGCCGCACAAGAATTAGGGCTGCAATTTCTACATTCTGATGAAGGCGTTTTTTATTTTCAAAATAGCATCAAAGCCTTTATGAAAATTATGAATCAATTTCGATAAAAATGTACCGCTATGAGTTTTTCATGGACACTAAAAAGAGACTTAAGTCTGTCCCCAACCACACTGGTGTCGAACAAAATTTGTCCATTAAGTGATAGATCCTACTTAAGGAAGCCTGCTTAAAATCAATCTATGATGAAGATGTGTTTCAACATGAGACATCGATGGCGTTTTCCAGGGCACACGTCTTGCAGTTGAGATGATGAGATAGTTTATCTGCTGGAGGATTCCTATGAAATTTCATAAATTTGATTTTCAACATATGAGACTGAGATTTTATCATATTCTTGCAACACTAGCTTTCATAGGACTTTCATCCAATGCTAGCCTTTCGGATCGTCGAACTGAAAAAATCGAAAATATTCAATCCTTCATGCATGTTTTAAATGTCCTGAATGAATATGAACTTCGAACGGGCAAACGCCTTCAAATCCCAACCCTTCTTAGGGACATGAAAGCCGCAGTGAATAGAATTTTAACCGGAAGATCAGACTTTGATATTGGTATCATTTACTACGCAATGGAAAGCAATAACTTTCAAATAAGACCTTATTTTGATCGATTGGTGGATGGGAAAGAATATAGTCTTGATTACAACAAAGAGTATGGATTTTACTCATATGATAAAAAAATTGAATTATCCAAGAAGTTAGAAAATATCAATTCCGGTGACGTTGTCGATGGAGTCTATATCAACGCCCCC
>CAZFSX010000412.1:0-2214 GCA_964522115.1 uncultured Pseudobdellovibrionaceae bacterium
CAAGCTCTCTCATACGAGTTAAAATATTACTGATTTCATTCAATCCACCCTCTGCCACTTGAACCATGGAAATCCCATCGTTCGCGTTGCGTGAAGCCTGCGTATAACTTCGCATCTGAGACTTTAAACTTTCACTGATGGCTAATCCTGCAGCATCATCTGCAGATTTTGTAATCCGAGTTCCAGAAGAAAGTTGTGCAAAACTTCTTCCCATTTCTCTTTGTGAGTTCACCATGCTACGTTGTGCATTGATGCTCGCTACGTTTGTTGTAATCCTCATACCCATAAGGGCCTCCTTTATGTTATGAGAATCCTTCCTCTCAATACCTCAAGTCGTACCTACTCGACATTGGGCTTGCGCGTAATCCCTTACGCATTGGTTGAACACGTTGGTGATCTTCACTTTCTAAAAAAACCTTCAAGCGATTTTGGATCTAGCAGTCACTCTGGATCCTGATCTAAGTTTCTCTTTCAAGATTCGATCGTTGCTTCTGACTAACTTAACGGCGAGGTCTTGCAAACCTTTAGTCTGATCTAGCTATTTCTGGACCATTGTCAGATACAAACTGGACTTTAGTTTTGAAAAATAGACCTTTTTCGAGTCCAATTCAGGATCAAGGTCTAGGATTTTTTCCAGCAAAAGGTCTGCTAGCCTTGAATCAAGGAGGGCTAGGTCAGGACTAATTACAAGGTAAACTTACTTTTGTACATGGATCGATGAAGACGGACAACAGACCAAGCTTCAAAGTAAAAAATGGAAGCTAACACAGACAAAGCCATAGGTAAAAAATGAGGCCATGAACTGATGATAGAAATAAATGAAAGTAAAAAACCTGACAAACTTAGAATGAAAATATACGTCTGTGCAGATTTTTTCCCCTGCACATAGGACCAGTACATCCATCCATGAAATAGAATTAAAAATGCAAGCCCCCAGAAAACAGGTCCCTGCACGGAATCCTGCAATTGCGGTACAAGTTCTTGAAATTGTTCTTGTGAAATTTCAACTCCCAAGGACTCTTTTGTTGCATCAATTTGTTGAAATGTCTTTGACCAAAAAGAAGGGTTACGAACAATTCCAAACCAAAGGTAAACAGCCACCATCCAATCGTTCGCCCAACACAAACCCGCCGCAACCCACTTTGATGGTGTTTTCATCGCTATCTTCTACTCCAACTGAATTTTTAATTCTTTTTTATCATTCAAAGTAGATCCCGCACTGGGCTCTGTCAATTTGACTCGACCTTGTCCTTGGATTTGAATTTTCAAATCCAAACCCTGCACTTTTCGTAAGGCCTCTCGTAAAGACATATTTTTTAAATCTGGAATGATTCCATCTTTCAAGAGTTCCTTTTCTTGCCGAACTTCCTTTTGAAGCACATTTGATTCTGATACCTTCTGTGTTTTGACTGCTTGCTTGAAAGGTAACTTTTCTTCTGCGGTCATTAAGCTTGGAACTAGGCCATATTGTCTGACAGCATAACTAGCAATACGAGAAAACAAGGGGGCCGCAACCTGCGCGCCATAGTAAGAATTTTTCTTTGGATGATCAACAGCTACATAAATCACAAACTGAGGATCATTTGCAGGAATAAACCCTGCAAAACTGGAAATATAACCACCTTTGATATATCCACGTCCCAGTGGATTCACTTTTTGTGCCGTTCCTGTTTTTCCAGCAACTAAAAAACCAGGAACTTTCGCATTTTCTCCTGTGCCTCCAGGAGAGGTGACTCCAATCAACATGGTTCTCATTTTATCAGCAACATCTGAAGATAAAACCTGTCTGATTTTTTTTGCATGAAATGACTTCAACTCCCCAGTGTCACCATCACGAACGGATTCCACGATCCAAGGTTTATTTAAAACACCTCCGTTAGCAATCACTGCGTAGGCATTCGCCATTTGCAAAGGCGTGGCCGAGATACCATGTCCAAATGAAATATTTGATAATAAGTGTGGTTGCCATGGAAGATCTTGAAGACTTCCCCTAGCTTCCCCTGGCAAATCCACTTCTATTTTCGAACCTAGGCCAAAACTCTTTAAACCTTCGCTGACTTTTTTGTCTCCCATGTCGAAGGCTATTTTTGTCGTTCCGATATTCGATGAAAAAGCAAGTATATCAGAAACTGTCAACCAGCCATAACTGTGCTTTGCTTCTGCCTCATGAATAAAATGTTTTCCGATTTGCATCTTTCCATTTTCACAAAAATA
>CAZFSX010000413.1:0-2206 GCA_964522115.1 uncultured Pseudobdellovibrionaceae bacterium
AAACGCTTTTCTTCCGATTGACGATATTCTGCTAGGCGCTGCTGCTCTATAGAACGATACTCATCCCTGCGTTTTGCCGCATAATTTTCACATTGGTTGAATGTGACTAAATTTGCCCCTGCTGTCACCATTCCAGTCACAAAAGGAACAGGCGCCTTAATAATTTTGTCAAAGGCACCTGCCAAATCCCCACCAATATTCCCCGCCATCGCTGGATTCGAAAAGTGTAAAAGGTATAAAGACGTGACTATTATCAAGCTTTTTTTAATTTTCATATGCTCTCCTATGGATTCAAAAGGCATAAAGGCAAGTCTTATGCCAGAACCAGATCCACACCTATTGCTTCCAAGGCGTAAATTCCATACCTGAGGATTTTTTTTCTATAATTTGGGACAGAAGGATCTGAAATCTAAAACCGATCATTTGTATAAGAAGGCAGGATCCATATTCAAAAGACAATCATGGCATAAGTCTTGCTTCATATCCGTGGGAAAGGAACTTTATGAAGCACTCACGGTATCTGCCATATTTATATTTTGCATTCACCACCATACTATTTGTGGCGAATGCCTATGCATTGGAGATAACGCCAACCTCGTCTCATGAAATACCCGTTCATATAAATATAAGACAAAAGAACTCATCCACGGCCATAGTGGAACTCGATTTACAAAAAAATTTAACAATCCCACAAGATTCAACAATATTGAATCCATCAAATTTTGGGAGCATTCGTCTTAATTTAAATTCATCAGCAAAATCAATCAGGCTAACAATTTTAAAAGCAAGGGGAGCCTTTTGGAAATCCCTAAAATCATGGATTGTAAGATCCCCAAGACCTATCAATAATTCAGGAACTTATAACTATTATCAACGCGGAATGAATTTAGAACTAGGTACTTTGTACATCCCCCTTACTCAGCCAATAATAGAAATTCAGTTGCCCATCGATCCCACTGAATCCCAAAATGATGGGCAACTATCTATCCAAATCGATGAAATCAACCAGAATGATTTATGGAATTTAAAAATCATTTCAAAAGATAATCTTTTGAAAAATCGTTTGGGATTTACAAACTTGGTTCTAAGTAGCGTAGAACGTGAAAGTTCTATTTATCGAAAAGAACTTCAAGAAATCCAAAAAATGATAGCTGAGTATGATGAAATTTGTCATGAATTACTCACTACTTGGAATCTAGACTCAGAATACTCGATTGCAAATCTTACCATTGATGACCAAACCATGCCTTTTGGAACAGACATGAGCACGGAAAAACTTCAACAATGGCACAGCCTCAGACAAAAAATCTATTCTCACCTTCAAAAAATGAAAGAATTTTTAGAAAATGAAACTAACTTTCAATACTCACCCGAAGAAAAGATCAATATTGCACTCAGTCTGGCTCTATGGTCGAGCCCAACCTATTTGGGGCAATTAGAATATTTCTTTCATGCAGCACCTTGCTCTATGAATCCCGAATGCTCTCAAAGTTATCACCAATGGTTATCATGGATGGAAAAGTTTAAAGATAAAAATGGACTTGGCAATCCCCTTCTATCTTCTGATGAACGTATGATTGATACAGAATCTTTTCTTCATACTCAATCCACAAGAGAACTCATGAAAGATCTAAAGGCTTATCGTACATATAAAAACCAAAATCGATCGAATGAAAATATCGAGGTAAAAAATGAAAAATAATTTATCCCCTTCGCTTCCAAGACAAATTTTGTTAGTAAGTCTTATTTTTGCATTCTTATCAAATGTAGGATGTCAGTCATCAAACAACGCCAGTTCTGGTGAAAATGCAAAACCTGAGACTTCAACTACTCAAGAGAATTCTGAAATCAAACCAAAGCCGGAGGATAAAATTTCTCTGCCCCCAAATCCAACTGATTCCAAATCAGTCATTGAAGTCCTATTTCACGAAATATTTCGTTTATCCAACTTGCAAAAAGAGCAGATCGAAGATTTCCTTGAACAATCCTATTCTAAAAATACGACTTTGCGTCTTCATTGGGTTCACTCGAATAAGGAACTTCATCTGGAAGATATTTACCCCGATCATATTATCCAAAATTTTGGTTGGTGCGATTTGAATTCACGTACCACATTGGTTCCGTGCGCAGTGATTTTTGATATTTCAAAATTTTCTAGAAAAGGACTTCCAGACCGCTTTTTGTTTCGAGTCCTAGATCGTCGGTC
>CAZFSX010000414.1:0-2202 GCA_964522115.1 uncultured Pseudobdellovibrionaceae bacterium
GGTTCCTTCGCAGAAGCTCAGGAACCTGAGGGGGCCAAGAAAGTGAGCAAGGACTCAAGTCTCGACATTCATTTAGCGACAGCGGGCAAAGCCCATGACAAAGCAAAGCTTTGGCGGGGGCTTATGTCTTGAATGGCGAAAACAGACTTGAGTTCGCAGCCGAGCGGCAAAATAGACAAGGAGCTTTGAAACAGTCTGAATGTACTTTGAAAATACTATCGAGAAGGCGAATATTTTATGGAGTGCCCCTCAAAAAAATTAGGACTGCCCCAAGTTTCGGTCCTTGATTCATACAAAAGCTTCGCGCGGGCGATATAGACCCACTTTGTGAACGAATCCAAGTTACCAGCCAGCGCAGCCGCCAAAACAATCGTGATGGCAAAATCTGTTAATTTATCGAAGCTCATATTGATCTCCATTCTGGACAAGATGTCCGTTTTTAATTCTTTTGACTATGTTGTCTATGGAATTCCAAGACCAAGTTTTGCCCATTGGCGATGGGACCCGCTTTCCATTCAACTTGGTGGCTATGGAATTCAATGGCTGTCCCAATTTCCAGAGGCCGATGATCTGAAGTAACGTCGGGTACTCTTTCGGGTGCTTGACGACCCGCCCTTCAAGGTATGCAAAGCCATAGGGCGGCTTCACATTTTTCTTTCCCACAAGTCTTTGTGTGGCCCTATGACTTTCCGGAAAGGCCGTAAGCGCTTCATGAAGCCTATTTTCCAAAGAGCTGCGCCTGGAATAATCTAGAGCTCATTTCAAAACCAAGCTAAACGCAACGTGTATTCACAGTTAGCGGAAATTAGTTCAAGTTATTGAGGATGAAACTAAGTAAAGAGCAATGGAATATTTTGGAGCCATATTTTCCTCAACAAAGAATAACAACACCCAAGGGTGGTCGTCCAGGATATCCAACAAAACAAATTTTTGAAGGAGTTCTTTGGGTATTACGAGTGGGTGCTCGGTGGCAGGATTTGCCAAAAAGTTACCCATCCGGCACAACTTGTTACCGACATTTTGTGAAATGGGTGAATGCAGGTATTTTTGATAAAATTCTACGAGCCTTGATTGAGGATTTAAGGCAGCGTGGGAAGATAGATTTAACAGAAACCTTTATTGATGCAACTTTTGTTGAGGCAAAAAAAGGGGCCAAAAAGTCGGCAAAACCAAGTGTGGCAAGGGTTCTAAAATCATGGCAATCGTTGACGGTGGATCTCTTCCTATCGCCTTGCTTGTTGAGAGTGCTTCACCACATGAGAGTCAACTTGCTATCCCAACGCTTCGGTCCAGACATACTTGCAAGTTACCTGACCGACTTATCGGAGACAAAGCTTACGATTCTGATGAACTTAGGGAATGTCTCAGACGATAATTTGGATGTGAGCTTATTGCTCCCAACAAGTGCAATAGAAAGAAACGAACTCAAGATGGCCGATCTCTTAGACGCTACAGACGAAGATGGGTGGTTGAACGTTTTTTCTCATGGCTTCAATCCTTCCGACGTGTAAAAACTCGATGGTTCTCCGTTTTAAAGCGGGGAGTAAATGAACAGGTAGGTCAAAAATTGTCCATCCACTGAACTTGTGTTGAGATTTTGTTACGAAGCAAAAATCAACCATCACAAGGAGTCAGGGATGGACTTTCAAAAAACTATCATTGAGTTCTTAGGTATTCAAGATGTCATTATTGAAGATATCAAACGGTTCAAAAAAGATCTTCGAGTTGAAATCAGAATTCGGCAGAAAAGATCAGAGTGTTACTGTAACTACTGCGGACTGCAATTTTCCATGGTCAAAGAATGGGTTTTAAAATCTCTCAAAGCCCCACCCCTTGGAATCTACCAAAAAGTGATCATTCAATTCTGGCAACTTCGTGGTCTCTGTGACTCTTGCAACCGAACCTCAATGGCAAAGGCTGAATGGATTCATCCAAAATTTGAGTCTATGACCTGCGGTTATGCTGAAATTGCAGGGCGACTCATGGAAGAAATGACCTGTGAAGCAGTCGGAAGAATCTTATTTTCTCCTTCAAAGATGATGTGGCAGTTGGATCAATATAGAATGGAAACAATGCTTCAATTTTTACAACTTCCAGAGGATCTTGATGTCTCTTATTTAGCTGCTGATGAAGTCCACTATCGAACCGAAGAAGTTAAAAATCGAAAAGGGCTTTTTGCTAAAAGACATACTCCAAAGTTTG
>CAZFSX010000415.1:0-1946 GCA_964522115.1 uncultured Pseudobdellovibrionaceae bacterium
GCATAAATCTTGCTCCCATCCAAGATGTACATATTGATTACCAAGGAGTCCGTTATGAAGAAACTAATTACACTGACCTTATTGGCCGGCTTACCCTGGATGGGGCATGCCCAATCCTTAGATGAGGATTTAAATGCTGAAATCGATCAGGTTGCTGTCGATTCTGCGGCTCAGCCGGGATCTGCAGCCGGTGAATTAGGAGGCGAGGTCGACCGACTTAGTGTGAAGTTGACTCCGAAGCGAGCTACCAAACGCCAGGCTCCTCGAGTGGTTGTGGTTCAAAAACAACCAACAACAGTGATTGAGGCCTCTCCTTTAACTGAAAGTCGTGCGGATCAAATCCGTCGGCAACGTCAGGATACTGAAATTCAAACCGAGCAAAAAATCGTTGAAAAGCTTGAACAATCCAGAATGGAAGACGAAAAACGTCGCGCAGGAGTGCTGTTTGGTGATAAATTTGACAACCTCAATGGTCAAGCTCAGCAAGCGCCAGCAGCACAAGCTCCAGTGGCTCCTCCAGCACCTGTTCCTGTGCAAGTGGTAACAGAGCCCAAGCAAGTTTTGGATCGTGATATGATCCGCGAAGAGCTTCATGCTGCGATGTCTGATTTAAAACCAGAGGAAGAGAGAAAAGTGAACCGTCCTTATATGTCCATCATGGCAGGGATGGCGGATTATCCTCAGGCTCGTAATGTTCAGGGGCAATACGCTTTTGGATTTAACTTGGGAACCAGGATTGAAGATCGCTTTTTAGTTGAAGCAGGATTTATGTATTCAAACTTTAAATTGAACAAACAAACTGGCTATTATAATCCTTACACTGGTCAATTTACTGCCGAAGTCACAGAAGTTGATCAATACACAGTCAGCGGAGTAGCAAAATATTCTTTATTTTCAGGAATTTTACGCCCTTTCTTTGGATTGGCAATGGCCTACGATTATCGCAACTACACAGACACTCAATTCCTGCTAGCTTCCAATACAGCAAATACTCAGGCTCTGGATTGGGGACCAACAATAGGTGCAGAATTCGAAATGTCCAAAGACTACTCTTTAGGTGTTGATTTCAAATACATGTGGAATTTGAGCAGCCGTTCAAATTCACAGTATGACAACTATCGTAATCAGTACTACTACCCTAACTATACAACTTTGGCGAATGAGACTCCTTTGGAAAAAATCAGCCATTACATCTTATCGATCTATGGCCGCATGAGCTTTTAACTTCCAAAAACTCCCCGAGCATGAAATACTCGGGGAGTGATTTCTTCTTTTTTTCACGCTTTCATTTTTATCGCCCTTGGGGCTCCTTCCAGTTTGGTCACCAAGGCCAAGTTGGAGAACGTCAGTTTGGCGGTCGTTAATAAAAAGACAGTGACTCTTCGTGATGTTCGAGTGGCCTATTTTATGGAACAGGCCCTGGTTGGTTCCTTGTCCAAAGAGGGTTGGAAAGAACAAAACTGGGATGAATCCTGGGCTTTATCTAACTATTTGGTTGATGAAGTTGTTAGTTTAGAGGCTGAACAACTGCGACTCTATCAAATGTCGACCACTGAAATTTCCACTAAAATGTCTATGATTAAACCTGAGTTAGAGTCCTTGCCTGAGTGGAAAAAATGGGCTGTCAATGATGATGAACTTCAACAGCTTTTGATGCGTAAGTGGAGAGCTCAAAGTTTTTTAAAAATGAAAGCTGAACCCTTAGGTGTGGATGTTTCGGAAGAAGATATTTATCGATACTACGAAAAAAATAAGAAGAAATTGGGTGGCTACTCTGTCGACAATTTTAAAGACTCCATCCGAGCTATTCTTGTAAAGTCTCGCAGTGAAGCCAAGCTGAAAGAGTGGTTTGAGGTTTTAAAAAAGAAATACCAAGTTCGGAATTTGAAAAAAAGCACATGAAAACAGCGGATCTTACTTTTCAAGAATTATCGATCAAGGATTTG
>CAZFSX010000415.1:1956-2201 GCA_964522115.1 uncultured Pseudobdellovibrionaceae bacterium
TTTACGAATTGTGACCGAGATTCAGCAGCGCCAGATCCCTGGTTTTTTTTGGAACGAATTAGATTTGAAAGCAGAACTTCAGATCGCCAAAGCCTTCGGTTGTTTTTCCGCGGAGAGGGGGGCTTCCAGCAGCCTCGACGAAAAGAACTTAAATTCAGGCCAGCTATATCAGGTGGATGTTCCTTTTTTATGCGGCTTTATACTGGTGCGGGCCGTGGATGAAAAACTCTGGGATATTACTTTGT
>CAZFSX010000416.1:0-2194 GCA_964522115.1 uncultured Pseudobdellovibrionaceae bacterium
TATCAGGTAAATGACTTACCAGACCTAGGGCATGAAGAGTTCAAGACTTTGGCCTTGAGGCTATACCTTGAAATGGCTTTTGCACGCCATTTTCTCATCGAAAAAGATCCGCAAAAGTGGCCCCCTCGCAGAGAGGAGCTTTGGATTTATCACACACCAAGACCACTTGGGAAATTGAACCCTGATTTTTACAAACAACTAATGGCGAAGTGGCACAATTCTGCCACCCAGACCCAAGCCGCTTAATTCAATCTTTTCATGGCTTTGCCGAAAAGGGAGAGAGAAAGAATATGGAAGACAATCTAAATAAAAAACCAAAAAAAGTTTTAAGCCGCCACGATGTGGTCAAGAAGAAAAAAGATGAGTGCATCTATGAGATGGCCAATGGCCGCTACATGGTTGTAGTTCAGAAGCGAATCAATGGCAAAGTCCGCACAAAAAAGAAAAGAAACATTAAGCTGATACAAGAAGCTCGACAAGAACGAAAGAGATTTACTTCTGAACTTAATCAAGAAGACATGAAGCACCGGGATGGGCAGTCTAAGTGGAATGTCACCTATGAAAAATATCTCGCGCACATAAGGCAAAAAATCGATGACAGTAAAAACAGTTATAAATCCTTAGGTGAGGGTTCCTATGAGACTGCAATAGCAGCATACAAGTACACGAGACATTGGGATAATCTTTTTCTAGCACAAATTTCAACACAACATGTTTATAGCATGATGAATATGCCAGCCTTTAAGGCTCTGAGCTATGCAGTCAAAAAGCAATACATGCGACATATTCGCCTTGCTATCAAATTCACACTCGGCCCCATGGCAAGCATTTATCTAAATCCTGCTCATAATGTTTATGTTCAAAGAGACAAAGATGCAGAACCTCATCAGGTGCAATGGATACGACCCGAGGTCATGGCGAAAATCATCGACCTTTATCATGACAAGGATATGAACCCTCTCAATAAGTGGATTTCGTTATTTTATTTTAGTTACTACTCTGGACTCAGAAGTGGGGAGTCATTTGCTTTGGCGGACTCTGATGTTCATTTAGAAGACCAAAACAATAGCTATGTTGTTGTGAGAAGCACATATAACTGGAAGACAGAAAAAATCACTCCAACCAAATCAGGCAAGCCGCGAACTGTAGATGTAACGGCCATAAGACCATATTTGCTTGCTCATCGTCTAAGAACTCAAGCTATCGCAAAAGGTTTCTTTTTTCCTCGTGATAGAGAATGGAAATCAGGCAAAGCCGCTCAAGCGGTGAGGGCCGCTTTGCGAGAAGTTGGTTATGTTCCCGAAAAAAATGCCAATGGCAAAGAGTTGTGGCCGAATTTTCACTCATTGAGGGCTTCCTACATCATGAACTTATTGACCGCAGGTGTCCCTCATCTCACAGTTCAACAACTCGTTGGACATGAGGATTATGCTACCTTGAAGTCTTACACAGCGAAGCTCAAACCTGACGACTTAAAGGGTGTTTCTCACAACCTCAAACCTTATACAAAAAGTCGTAAGACTGGCTAAGCTCATCGCTTAAAGTTTGGATCACAAAAAAACCACCACCAAAATCGGTGGTTTTTTTATGTTCATTTTTTGGGTGTCACCCACTGGGTGTTCATGTGGGTTGTTCAAAAAAATTTATTTTTCCGCGGATAAAATCGGGGAAGAAAAAATTTATGTAATAAGATATTGAAATAACTAAATTTTTGTAATGGGCTGGACGAGGGTTCAAGGGTTTAGAAAAATTCTTAAAACAGGATAGATTCGAAAAAATAATGGCGGAGAGAGCGAGATTCGAACTCGCGAGGCCCTTGCGAGCCTACATGCTTTCCAAGCATGCGGATTCAGCCACTCTCCCATCTCTCCGGGACTTTATTTGAAAATTGGCTAAGGACCTAGCTATAGCAAAGGAATGATGAAAGTGCCAGGCTGTATTTCTTGCTACAAAATGTCATTTTTTGAATCATTTTCCAGAGTTCAAATGATTCTGCGCAATGTCCATAAACAAGAACTGACACTTAAGGGGAGGCGGCATCATATAAGTTCGAAAGGATCGCAGTTTTTCCAAAGAGATTTGCAGTAATTGGTTGGATGGAATTTCAGAAAGGCCTGAGGCAAGAAATGCAGGGATTGTGCTGGAAAGGAAGGCCTTGGGATTTGCCAGAGCACTTGAAGCATGAAGTGCCCAC
>CAZFSX010000417.1:0-2190 GCA_964522115.1 uncultured Pseudobdellovibrionaceae bacterium
GTAGCAAAGGTTTTGCGTTCATCGAAATGTCTGATGAAAGTGCTGCTCAATCAGCTATTGAAAAATTCAACGGAACTGAGTTCAGCGGTCGCGCAATGAACGTTTCTGAAGCAAAACCACAAGCTCCACGCACTGGTGGCGGTGGTCGCGGTTTTAACAATCGCCGTTCTTACTAAGTTCTAAAAAATCAAAAGATATTTTTGATAAAACCGATCCCTTTATTGGGGTCGGTTTTTTTTTGCCAATTTTAGTTCCCAAGTTGGTAACAAATTTCCTCTTTTGCTATTTCTATAGTCATGTGATGTTCCGATTGAAGAAGATAGCGTAATGACTCAGAGGCGTTTTCTTCGCCATGATTCAATATGATTTTTTCGGGCTTCACAGAGAACCCATCAACAAATTTTTCTAAGTCTTCGCAGTCAGCATGTGCAGATAAGGAGTCAAGACTAAAAATCTCGGCTTCGATCGATATCTTTTGATGATGAATGCGAATATCTTTCAATCCATTTTTTAGCAAGAGTCCCTTCGTACCTTTTGCTTGGTATCCGACAAATAAAACGCCAGATTTTTCATCTGGCAGTTTGGTCTTCAGGTGATGAAGGACGCGGCCTCCGGTCAGCATTCCTGCTGCGGAAATAACAATTTTAGGTTCGTCACTCATGCACAAAAGCATGGATTCATCTGCTGATGTGACCTCTTTAAACTTTGAGGCCAGAAGGCGAGATTCAATCTGAGTACCTTGCAGTTCTTTTTTTAGTTCTTCGGGATATTTCAAATAAATATCTGTGGCTGAATTGGCCATGGGGCTATCCAGATAGATCGGATAAATTGGAATTCGTTTTTGAACTTCCAATTCATGAATCAAATAAAGAAGCTCTTGTGTTCGCCCAACGGCAAAGGCTGGAATAATCAATGTGCCCTTACGCCCTAAAACTCGATGGATAATTTGTTCTAATGCTTGGAAGGGGTCATCTCGGGGTTGGCGGCGATCCCCGTAAGTGGATTCCATCACCAGATAGTCTGTGTGAGAGATTCTTTCCGGATCTTCAAGGATATAGGATCTTCCGTTTCCAAGATCTCCTGTCATTGTCAGGATTTTTGTTGTGCCTTGGTTTTCAAATGAAAATTGAGTGATGGCTGATCCCAGAATATGACCAGCTCTTAAAAATCGAAAGCTCAGGCCGGGGGCTAATTCTTTCCAATCATGGAAGGGATGGGTGTGGAAAAGAGTCAGGGCCTTCTGGGCATCTTGAACTTGATACAAAGGCAGGGCTGGTTCGTGGCGGGAATAACCAGCTTTATTGGCGAAATGGGCATCTTCTTCTTGAAGGTAGGCGGAATCAGGCAGTAGCAGCTTGCAAAGGTCGTAGGTGGCCGGTGTGGAGTAAATAGGCCCCCTATAGCCATCCTTCACAAGTTTTGGAAGATAACCAGAATGATCAATATGGGCATGGGATAAAATCACAGCCTGGATATCTTTAATGAGAGGGTTTTCAGTCCAGTTTTTTTCACGGAGTTCGCTGGGGCCTTGGAACAAACCACAATCAAAAAGAAACTTCTGATGATTATATTCAATCAGAGTTTTAGATCCAGTCACTGTGCCTGCGGCTCCAAGAAATTGAAGTTTCATAAACTGAGATAACTCCTTCCGATATTAGTGTGTCAACTTCTGTTTCCTGGCATCAGCAATCAACGAGGCAAGGATGGAAGAACCAATCAGGCCTGCTATGATTCCAAGGGACCAATGGATAGGAAATTTGCCATCGTAGGCTTGATTTAACCAAACCATTTTAAGTCCAACAAAAATCAGCACAGCTGCCAAACCATACTTGATATAGGCAAAGCGATCCATGACTCCAGCAAGCATAAAGTACATGGAACGTAAACCTAGGATGGCGAAAATATTTGAAGTAAAGACAATGAGAGGTTCTTTCGTGAGGGCAAAAATTGCAGGAACTGAATCGACAGCAAAAAGAATATCGCTGAGTTCAAGAAAGACAAGAGCAAGAAAAAGTGGTGTCACAAAGATCATTCCATTTTTTTTAATAAAAAAACGTTGGCCTTCGATGTGTGGATGAACCTTAAATACTTTTTTTAGCTGCTTGACGATAAAATTATTTTCTAAATTTTGCGGTTGTGTACCAGCGAAAAACATTTTTATTCCCGTCAGAATGAGCAAGACTCCAAAGA
>CAZFSX010000418.1:0-2176 GCA_964522115.1 uncultured Pseudobdellovibrionaceae bacterium
CCAACATTCAAAAAGAAAACATCTTTCTGCCCGTAAAGAAACCGAACTTCCTGTGCAAGACTGACGAATTCCGCAGCTGGAATCTCTTCCAAAATTTCAAGACTTTTCTGTATCTGTCCCTGAGGTCGTAAGGCTCCCCACATCCATTCGCAGCGCGACGAAAAACTTCCGGCCTGTAATTTTTGCCCACAAAAAAGAAGAGAAAGAATTCCCGCAACCAACAGCCACCCTTGGACTTGGGAAGATCCTTTTTTCCTCTCTGAATTTTTCGGCAGCAAGCAGTAAGACATGACGATCCTTCACTAATTTTAGAAATCTCTTTATCTCATGAAACCTGTCGATCACCCTCTTTTTTTTAAAGGGGGCGTAAATTTTTCGTGATTTCCGAAAAAAAAACGTCTACAAACTTTTCACGATGAAAAAAATAACTCAGCACAAAATAGTCCGTTTCAGTCGCTTGATGATGACCCTAGCTTTGCTGGGTGGCCTGAAGACGTGGGCAACTTCCAATAAGTTGTCCTGCGATGTTATTTTTGATGGCAATCAACGTCCAGCCGTGATCTTTGCGGAACACTATTCGTCTTCCCTTCAATATTATAAGATATTCCGTGATTTAGGCTATCGTGTGTACCATGTTCTTCCCTCACAGGTACGACCAGATTATGCCAAAGGATCCAATTCTTTTGAATATGACGGAGTTTTCGTTTGGTCGGATCCTGATGTTCGCCAAAAAATTAAAGATTTAAATCCTTCGATCGTCTTGGCAGGAGTTGAAAATGGAGTTCCCATTCAAGATGAACTGAACGCCTTTTTAAAACTTCCCTATGCCAACTCTTTGCATCTTTCCTCGGCTCGTCGTGAAAAGTTTTTGATGCATGAGATTGCTCGAAAAAAAGGAATTCCCGTCCCCGAACAAGCCCTGACCAGCACGGTGGAAGAAGCGCTTCAATGGCGTCAGCAACATGGTCTATGGCCTGTGGTTTTAAAGCCTAATAACAGTGCAGGTCAGGATGGCGTCTACATCGTCCATAACGAAGCTGAATTGCGCCAAAAATTTTCTCAAGTCTTAGGTGAAACAAATGCCCTTGGCCACCACAACACTCGTGTGCTGATCATGGAATATTTGGCAGAGCCTGAATATGCCGTGCAGTTGGTTTCTCGAGATGGTTTTTCTGTGGTGACAGATGTTTGGGAGTACAACAAAACAAAATTAGCATCAACGGGTGTTGCCTTCTATAACTATGATCGCATTGTTCCTGTTGATAATACTCGTATGCGCAAAGTGATTAAGTATGCCATGCAGATTGCGGATGCTTTAGAAATTAAAAATGGCCCTACACATTTTGAAATTCGCTTTAATTCCGCAGGTGAACCTCGCTTGGTGGAAGTCGGCGCTCGACTGTACGGTGGCGGAGCTCAAGTGATTTCCGCCATGGCGGGTGCGCGAAACCAGGTTGAATCTGTTGTCGAATCCATTTTAAATCCTGGCAAATTCAAACAATTGCCTCGGGAGTATCAATTAAAAAAGCACGCCTACGTGATTCAGTTACGCTCCAGCAAAACTGGGTATATGGATGTTGCCAGCTTTGATTTTATTAAAAAATTACCAAGCTTTTATAGCATGTCCTTGCACCCTCAATTTGTTCAGGGAAAAATGATGGAACCCACAACGGATCTTTTTGATTCACCAGGTTCCATCATGATTTTGCATGAAGATGAAAATGTAATTTTAAAAGACCTGCAAACCATCCTGAATTTCCGCGACTCTCACGGCTTCGTGAAGGATTCAAAATAGAAATCACAAACTGACAACTGCTTACACAGGGGCGCCAATCTGCGCACCTGTGTTCATGCTCTTGACACCCCCTGTTTTGCTTCGAGACAGGGCTCTTGAAATCTCATTCAGAAACAGTCTATCCAATTGTATTTATTAGACTTTTTGCGTGACTCAAGATGATTCATGGCATGCCTCTTGCTTCTTTAACAAGATAAGAAGAACAAAGAAGAAAAGAGGGTGTTATGAAAACAAATCTAACGACAAATAAAAAACTATTAATGACAAGCTTGCTTCTGATCAGTGCATTTTTGATCAGTTGTGGACAAAGTAAAATCGCAAATACCACAGATAATAGCTACTCATCGACCTTAGAAGAAGCTGTGGCCCGAGGCCTTCCCG
>CAZFSX010000419.1:0-2174 GCA_964522115.1 uncultured Pseudobdellovibrionaceae bacterium
AGTAAAGGCTTGGCTCCACAGCGGTATCTTAGGCTGAGGCATACGAGGCAGATATATCTCAGGCACAGGAATATGAGAAGTTACCTTTCCTTCTGAGGTAGATAAATCATCATGGATCAAGATGATTCTCTCAGAAGGTACGTTCAGGGCTTGAGCAACCAGAATGCCAAAATCCCCGACTTCATTGTAATCTCCAATGGGTCGAACTAACAGAAGTTTTTTATCATTGAAGAAACGAAGATAATAGAAAACTTCACCAGATGAAGTTCGAAAGGAAGGTTTTTCTGTGTGGAATTCAGCTTTCCAAGGAAGTCTACTTCCATCGTCAAATTGCACTGTCAAAGACTCTTGAAAGCTTGGAGCTTGCAAAGATCCACTGGTTGTCACTTGAGGTGTACGCCCACTTCGCAACTGCAGATAATCTGCAAATTGAAAAGCTAAGCTATGGTAAGTATTTTCATAGGGTGTTCCAGAATTTCCTGCCACGATCGCAATGTACAGATTTTCAGTCGGTGGAATAGACTGAACAATCCTTGGAAGTTCAATTTGGCGAGTCGTTGCAATTTTATTGGTATAATCAATGGTCACTTTCACCGTGCCATCGCGTTGAAGTATAGTTGGTTCTAGTGCCGATGAAAAGCGACTGTCTTTCGCGAAGCTAGAAATGAATTCAGAGCTTTGAAAAAGCTGCCCACATTCGATGGTGAGAGGGGACGCTTGATTTTGAAGGCTGATAAAGAAAAGAATAAGGATGGATAGATAAGAAAATCTCTTCACGGGTTACTCCTCAAAAGTTTGGAAGTTTCTATCCCGCGCTGGAACTGAAGTGCAAGGGCGAAATGCCCTATTGAAAAAATCACTTGCTGATATGACAAAGCAAAAAGAACTGGTGAAGAACCGTGAAAGAGTCAAAAAATATAAAATTAAAATCTGGTGAAAATCAGAGAAAAAATGGTGCGGCCGGGAGGACTTGAACCACCGACCACATGATTCGTAGTCATGTACTCTATCCAACTGAGCTACGGCCGCACAAAATGAGGCTCGTTTTTAGACATTTCTTTCTTAAAAGGCAAGGGGATAGTTGAACTTTTTTTGCCGCAACCAAGAAAAATCCAAATCCTTGATTTGTGGGTCACCCTATGGCAACTTTGCCGCTTAAGCCATGCTTGAAAAAGCAACTCAAAGTAAATTCTAGCCACGGAGAGGTGGGTGAGTGGCTTAAACCAGCAGTTTGCTAAACTGTCGTACGGGCTTAAACCCGTACCGGGGGTTCAAATCCCCCCCTCTCCGCCACTTTATTCTCCTGCATTCATCAAAAATCTGACTTTATCGCGAAGGTCTTTGTTCGTTAAAAAAACTTCCTTGCCTTTGATATATTCGTGGAAGGCTGCGGCCCATTCTTTTTGTTCATGGCGATGGGGGATTTTGCTCAGAAAATTCAGCAAGACAAAGGGAGAATAAGTATGAAAGTAGTGATCCTGATTGTTCCAAGTGCCCACTTGGTCTTTCAGGTAATCATTGAAAATCACATCCGATTGCTGTTGTCGAGCTTGGTTTTGTGCTTTGTAGCGGGATGAAATTTTCGCCGTCATTGTCGTAAATTCATCCACCAGCAGTGGAGCATACACTTCACTCAGGTTAGCAAGTTTTTTCACCGCACTTTGAGCGTCTTGCATGGATCGAGGAACGCGAAGAGTCTGGTCTTCTAAGAATGCTTGAACTCGCTTCTTAAAAAGTGGATCAAGAAAACGGAAATATTGCTGAAGAACCAGTGCAACTTCATGATCCGGCATTCGAGGAGCTAATGCCCAGATTTCATTCGAAAGATAAGTCAGCAACTTAAGTTCCATAAAATTTAAGAAAGGCTTTTCCGTTGGTTTTTTTAAAACAGTCTCCAAAAGAGTCAGTCGAAGACGTAAATCGCTTTCGGTTAAAGTTGTCGTTGCTAAAAATGCCTGGGGTGAGATTTTGTTCGTCACATTCAGGCTCTGTTCTGATTGGAATTGTTCCACAGAATTGGCCATTAAAAACCGCAAAAATTGAGGATCTTGCAGGGTTTTTAATTTAAAAACCTGGCGATTGATTTCAAAAATATTCCAGTGCCCCAGTGAAAAACCTTCGTGACTGAGTTTTCGGCTTTGCCAAAAGCGAAGGATTTCGCTGTACAGAATTTG
>CAZFSX010000420.1:0-569 GCA_964522115.1 uncultured Pseudobdellovibrionaceae bacterium
TTGATTAAAAAATTTCCAGGACTTCTTCCCTTGATGTTTCCTATTGGAATTAAGCAGAAGATTGCGTCCATGGGCGTGCAAGCGATCAAGTCCTCTGCAGGAATCATGTGTTTCTCATCAACAGAAGTTTCGCTGCAAGCGGCCTTTCAAACAGGACGGGCAGCGATGCGATCTGCACTCTATTTGGCGACAGAGAGGTATGCAGTGCAGCCCTTATCATCAGTCTCTCTCAATATTTTTGATCAGGTTTCAGGGCACCTTCCTGCCGATTTTAAGGAGCCCTACAGGACGATTCTGCAAGAGGGGCGCGCCGTGATGGCAAAGACTTTTGGCCTGGCTTCGAACGAGGTTCCCATATGGGCTTATCGTGTAGGGCTTTGTCATCAGCTCGAGAATATACCCAAATCGCTGCGTCGACCCACAGAGGGATTTCTGAAAGATTCGGCAAAGTGATTCGCAAGGGTCATTTTTTTGTTCGCTTCTTCGACAGTTTTTTGGTTTCTTTATGGATTAACAAAATATCATGTTCATTTTTGATCTGAGTGATTCAGATTGAGTACCCGTCTTGT
>CAZFSX010000420.1:579-2173 GCA_964522115.1 uncultured Pseudobdellovibrionaceae bacterium
GAAAATGGCGATTATCCTCGAAAGCAATGTTCCGCCTGGATCTCTGGATTCAAGGTTCTTGGACTCAGAGGCTTTGGGCTCACAAGAGGAGGATCGCCATGAAAACCGTAAAGTACTACCAATGTGGACCTTACCGATTCACTGCTTATATGAAAACTGTTGGATCGGGTTATGAGATTGGCTTAACAACAAAAGACAAACAAATTTTTGTTGGAAACTTCATCCATCGAAAAGAAGCCAATGATTATTGGAAATACATGGGTAAAAACATCAAATCTTTTTTCAAAAAATATACATATCCTTTTGAGACTCAGAAAACATTCTATACACATATGATGACTAGCCATCTTTATCGAATCTACTATAGCTGGCTTGATAGCGCGTTTAGGAAATACAGTACTTCGTATCAACGTGATTTCAATCGAGATTTACGGCAGTATCGAACTCAAAGAAAATATATGAGAACTTCAGAACAGAACGATTATCGATATTCAGCATGACGAGATTTTAAGTCCATCGTTGGTACGCAGTTGCCCCCGTTGGGTCTCAAGATTTGAGATCTCACGCGGGGCTTGGTTCTTGCCTGTCTTCATGATCGCGAAGAGCACTAGACTTTCGTAATTGATTCGAGCATAACTTTCATTGTGCGAATTAGTTTTTCTCCTAAAGAATTCTTGATTGGTGTGGTGGCGGCCCTCGTGTTGACTTGGGTGCCTGTGATTCTTTTGCGGTTTGTACCTGTTTGGGGGACACCACTGATGCTCATCCGATATTTTCAAAGTGATTCAAAAAAATCCTATCATCATCAGTATCGGTGGGTTGATCTCAAGTTGGTGTCTCCGTCCATGGCCAAAGCAGTGATCGCGGCAGAAGATAGCCGATTCTATGAACATAACGGGTTTGATTTCGAAGCAATCGAGAAAGCGATCCAATACAATAAAAAGCACCACAATAAAAAAGGAGCGAGTACCATTTCCCAACAAACGGCCAAGAATGTTTTTTTATGGCCCCATCGATCTTGGCTTAGAAAAGGAATGGAAGCCTATTTTACAGTTTTGATTGAATGGACTTGGCCAAAAGAAAGAATTCTTGAAATCTACCTGAATGTTGTGGAGCTCGGTCATGGAGTTTATGGAGTCGAAGCTGCTGCCCAAAAGTTTTTCCATAAATCAGCCGCGCGTCTCACCAATGCAGAGGCCGCATTATTAGCAGCTGTACTCCCCAATCCGCGGCGTTTTCAGGTCCAACATCCGACGGGTTATATTCTGAACCGTCGAGGCAGGATCCTTGCCCGCATTGAAAGGCCTCGACACGAAATTGTCGCAAAACCTGTTCAGATTATTGAGCGAAAAGATGATGACGAAAATCTGAAAGATATTGTTGATGATGATACACCCGAGAGTGAATTGTCTGAAAGCCCATCTTCAACGGCCATACCGGCGCAAGAGACGCCTTAGGATCCCAAACGATGGATTTCATTTAAGGGAGCCCTCGCGACATGTCCTCGCTCGTTTCGAAATGAAGCGGTAGCGAAGTCAAAACTTGTATCGAAAACAAACGGCTAGATTACGAGTATTGCAATCATTTCATCTTC
>CAZFSX010000421.1:0-2145 GCA_964522115.1 uncultured Pseudobdellovibrionaceae bacterium
CTTGAAGTGGGAGACAATGTCGTTGAAGTGAAATCGACAAACGGCGACACTCACTTGGGTGGTGACAACTTTGATACTCGTATTCTTGAGTGGATGGTCACTGAATTTAAAAAAGACCAAGGCGTGGAATTAAAAAATGATAAGATGGCATTGCAACGTTTGAAAGAAGCAGCTGAAAAAGCAAAAATCGAACTTTCAAGCTCTCAAGAAACAGAGATCAACTTGCCATTCATCACTGCAGACCAAACAGGTCCTAAGCATTTGCAAATGCGCTTAAGCCGCGCAAAATTTGATCAAATGACAGAAGACCTTGTGAAACGTTCGATGGAGCCTTGCCGTAAAGCTCTTCAAGACGCAGGTTTGCAAGCTTCACAAATCGATGAAATCGTTTTGGTGGGAGGAAGCACACGTATTCCTGCGATCCAAAAAGCAGTGAAAGACTTCTTTGGTAAAGAGCCGAATCGCACTGTGAATCCTGATGAAGTTGTGGCCATTGGTGCTGCAGTTCAAGGTGGTGTTTTGGCTGGTGATGTGAAAGATGTCTTGTTGTTGGATGTGACGCCTTTGTCATTGGGTATCGAAACAATGGGTGGAGTCATGACCACACTGATCGAACGCAACACAACGATTCCTTCGAAAAAATCCCAAGTGTTTTCGACAGCTGCAGACAATCAACCAGGTGTGGACATCCATGTCCTTCAGGGAGAACGCAAAATGTCCTCGGACAATAAGTCTTTGGGACGTTTCGAGTTGACGGGAATTCCACCAGCTCCTCGTGGAGTGCCTCAAATCGAAGTGACTTTTGATATTGATGCGAATGGTATCTTGAATGTGTCTGCAAAAGACATGAGTTCAGGAAAACAACAAACCATCAAAATCACAGCTCAGTCGGGCTTGAGCGAAGAAGAAATTAAAAAAGCAGTTCAGGATGCGGAATTGCATAAGGCTGAAGATGAAGAACGTCAAAAAGCTGTGGCAGCACGCAACAACTTGGACAACTTGGTTTATCAGACAGAAAAATTGTTGAAAGAAAATTCAACTTTACCTGAGGCTGATGTGAAACCGGTGAATGAAGCTTTGGCTGAAGCGAAAAAAGTTTTGGAAAACAAAACAGCAAGTCTTCAGGATTTAGAGGCTTCTTTGCAGAAAGTTCAAACGGCAAGCCATAAGATCACAAGTGACTTGTATCAAAAAGCAAGTCAGCAGCAAGCGGGTGCCGATGCGGGCGCAGCAGGTGCTGAAACAGCGGGAGCTTCCGCCAGCGGTGGAAAAGACGACGTGATCGATGCAGACTTCAAAGACGTCTAATTCGACGACCCACATTCATCACTGAAATGAAAATTTCAAAAAGGACGATGTTGCAAACATCGTCCTTTTTATTTATTCACAGTTCGCAGATAGGCTTCAATGTTTTGTAAACGAGCCTGCAGATCAGGATATTGACGCACGGAAGATGGCGCCGTGCTGGAAGCTTGTCGTCGGGTTGTGAGCTTTATCAATGCCTGAGAAAGAAGGCGTGGATTTTTCTTTGCTTTTAAAAGACTTTTGACGCCCATGATATCTGCATTTTTTTCGACCTTGGGAGCGGCATTTCCTATCGAGTTGATCACCATTTCTAAAAAACTTCCATTTTGTAAAGCTTCGAAGTGTTCGTACTGAGTTCCAGTCAGGAACCAAGACATTTCATCTATCCACAAAAAAGCCCCATGAGTGGCAAACTCAGATTGAGTCAAAAGAAAAGAGTGAATTCCATCTCCATGGGCGCTGTGCCCCAGTTCATGGGCTAAGATTGCCAACAATTCATCTTTTGAAACAACTTGATAAAGCTCTTTGGAAATAAAAATATGGCATCCCGTATTGAAAGCATTCTCGGTGGGGATATCAATCAGATGCACACGAAGACAGGGAATCATATCGGGATCCAACGTGGAGACTTTGATTTCATCAAATATTTTTTGGAGTTCTCTTTCTTCTGGTGTGATATTTTTTTGTTCAGAGTGATAAGCCATATAAAGGTGATCCAAAATATCTTTGCCAGGGCGTAATTCCTGGGAAAGTTGATGTTCAGGGATCTTGTTTAAAAAAGAGTATACGCCGTAGATAATCTTTTCATAATTTTTTTTAGCAAAAGACGGAAAGTTTGAT
>CAZFSX010000422.1:0-1738 GCA_964522115.1 uncultured Pseudobdellovibrionaceae bacterium
AAGTTTACCCCGAAAATTTTGTCGGGGACGAGGGATGAGGCCCTAGAAGGGCCACATCCATTTACAAATTCATATCTTTCATTTTCTGGTAGATTCCAATAACTTTCAGGTGCCAGTAGCCCCTGTTTCTCCGTCAGCTTTTCGCTCAGAAGTTCCTTTCGTATGTTTTAATTTAGCTCTTACTTCAGATAGAGCAGCTTCGACTTTTTCAACAGAATCTAAATCTTTTAGTTGCAACCGAATATATGCCTTGGGGTTGAAATGGCTGTCGGCAATCTTTGCCATATTCTGATTGAAGCCTTTTTTAAAAAAATAAATCAGAGCCCACGATGCTAGGCTAGATGGTGTGATTGAGACTTCAGGATGCTTTTCTTTTAATTGCTTCATCATTTCTTGAGTTGCTTCTTTTGCTTCACCCTCCAAAGAAACTCGTAGCACTACTTTTTATCCTTTTCTTTTTCACTTCCAGGAAGCCAGCGGGGTTTTTCAAGGATTTTCCAAACACGATGCCCCTCAACGAGTTTGTCTCCTTGCACTTGGGTTTCAATCCATTCCATATCGACAACTGGCTTAGTCAGATAGTGACCGTTTCCGGCAGGCATAGTTGAGGGATTAGTTTTGTTAGGAGTTGAAACATCGTATTTTTCAAGGTTCAGCAGTGTCTCACGGCGAGTTTTTTCATCGCGTTTTTCAATACCTTTATGAATGAAGTAGGCGCTGATCCCACCGATAACAGCTCCAACTAAAGCACCGTTATCGGCTTTGCCATCCTCGGATTGTCGGGCGACTCCGGCACCAACAGCGGCCCCGCTGCCAATACCTAAAATCAATGAGTCTGACATTGTTGCACAGGAAGACAAAACTAAACAAAACGAAAGAATGAATAATAGTTTTTTATAAAGATATGGATAGAATTTTATGATTTTCATAATGTTGTCCTTACGTCCCTATATGAAAGGGACTGGTTAAGATTTTTTTTGTTGCTGAAAGCCTGTAAAACTTTAGAAAATTAAAGAACTTACGATCATTGAGCTGAAATCTCCTCTGTCCACCTTGAGCCTACCTCCGACACCCAGACAGTCTACCGTCAGTACCCAGAGCTTTAGGTTTAAAAATTGTCTTTGAGTTGTTCATAAATTGGCAAAGCTTTGGCTAAGAATTGGATATTGAGCGTTTAGAGAATCATTTAAAGTAAAAGTCAGGCTTTCATTATTGCAGTCAAAAAATTGTATTTGCTTATTGGCAGACAAGGCTTCTGCTTTAGATAAGTAAAGGATCTTTCTTGTCAGACGCGGTGAAGTTTTTCGGTCAATTTCTGACAATTTTTTGATGAGGTTTTGATTTTCGGTAATCATCAAAATGCCTGAGATATTTTCGGCTTGATACCATTTGTACAACCGTTCTTTGTAACGACTAAGTGTTTTTTGGCTGCGCTCAAACTCTACTGAAAGCCAAGTTTTCTTACCATTGATAGCCAAAAGAGCTGCTGAATCACAACGGAGTGAGCGAAAAGCTGATAGTTCTGCAATGTCTTTTTCAAATATTTTTGTGGCTAAGATATTCTCAGGTAGAAAAAAACTGCACTCTTTGATCCGTGAAAACAAAATCCTAATGTCTGTCAAAGTGATGTCGTGGACGGGGCTATTGGATGCAATTTGTAGTTTTCCAGGATCATCGGGGCAGTAAAGACGTAACTCATCTAAGCCTTGTGATGTCAGTTGATAGCCAAAGTGTTGTC
>CAZFSX010000422.1:1748-2139 GCA_964522115.1 uncultured Pseudobdellovibrionaceae bacterium
TTTTCCATCTAGCCGTAAGCCACTAGATATAATCAAATTAGCTTCTTTTAGTTTTTTTATGACCTTCCAGATGTATGATCTTGTGTTATTGGAAAAACAGAAACTTTCAACTTGGTTAGCGGTTGCAATCTTTTGTGCGGCTAAAAAATCAAGCACCCTTAAATAAGGGTGATGCTCTTCACGAGTTAATTTTGTCAGGCTTTATATCCCTTAGAATCACTTGTTTTTTTGTGGGCTCCTCTGATGTCTCATTAGTGAAGACTTTTCTTCTTTCAAGTAGGATTTTCTTGGCTTCGACTTTAAGTTCCTCATCGGTTAAATAAGGGGCTTGAATGTCGATTGTCTTTGTACCAAACCTAAAGCGACCTCGTCCTTCGATAGCGGGAATTTC
>CAZFSX010000423.1:0-2127 GCA_964522115.1 uncultured Pseudobdellovibrionaceae bacterium
TATAAGGTTCTTCTGTATCCTGTGTTAAATTTCCACTTTCAATATCTGCAATCACAAAAGACACGGATGATAATGGCTGAGCAAAATTTCCCCATTGATGCAGTTGCAAAAGAACCCGCATGGACAAACGACCGACTTTCCACAAATCGATGTCCTTAACAGAATTTCCAGCAATAAAAAAGACCCCGCTAGAACTTAAGAAGTTGTTTTTCAAAATAGATCGAACCATTTTTTTCATTGCTAAATGAAACATCGGTCGCAGCAAGAAGGGAAAATGTTTTAACAACCAAAAGCCTGGTGCATCCTTCATCGATAAACCTAGTTCTGGAAGATACATCCCATCTCTTTTGGTCATCCATTCTTTTTTTGTGAATCGAAACCAATGAATCAGGTCCGCCACTGCCTTATGGTGATACCAAGTTGCTACATCCGATAGTAAATAAGCTTCCGTGAGTTCCGGAGACAATTCAGATTGAATTTGAAGTTGAAGTTCTGAGTAAGTGGAAGCATATGACTTTAGCTGCTGAATCTGATCTGAAGATAAAGCTTGTTTCATTTCAAATACTCCACGGAACGATTGACGCTGTAAAATCGCATCTTCTGTCACGCTGGTGGTCTTTTCTGTTGGTTGAAAAGTTACCTCCATCCATAACGGATCTGTATCAGAACCAAACCCCTTCAAAACCTGAAAATTGGCTTCATATCCCTGAAGCAAAGAAGCTTGTGCAAGCAATTCGCACAAAGTTCCAAATGCAATCACAGATGCGCCATTTTTTCGATTGAAATAATGACGGCCTATTTCTTGGTGATGAGATATTTTTAGAAAATCTCCCTCCCAAGAGAAGGACCATGGTTGACAGTTATCACCCGACATTGCACGCAAGGATAGTTGCATGACTTTTTCACGATCAAATCGACTCACAGTTACCTCCTAAAAAAATCTTATTTACGACGATGAATTTTCACACTCTGGACACGACGCCATCCTTGTGTGGGAAGCGTTGAACGCTTGCCCCAAATCAGCATCAACAACAAACCCAATGCTAACATACCGATGCTTAACCACTGACCTCGAGTTAGACCGAAAAGCTGGTAACCAATATGAGCATCTGGCAAACGAAATTGTTCATCTGAAATGCGGACCAAGGCGTAGACAACAACAAAAAGGGCTCCTACCATTCCTGGTTTGCGTGGATTGCGCCAAAATAAAAATAAAACAGAAAAAAGAAGAACACCTTCTCCGAAAGCAGCAAATAACTGTGATGGATATCGAAGATCCAAAACAGGAGCCATCGCCGCGCGCACTTCTTGATTTCCTGCTTGAACAGCATCGATAATTTTATACAATGTACTTTCTAAATTCATACGTGCAACAGAATCAGCGCGAAACTTATCCATCCATTCGAACCACTGATCTTTTGTCACTCCAAGCTTTTCAACGACGGTGGAAAGAGTACCCAGACGAACAAACTCCTGACTTGGCCAATTTAATATATCTTGAGGAAATCGAACTCCCCAGGGATAATTTTCTGGAGCAATTCTACCGACCAATTCTCCATTGACAAAATTTGCTAAACGACCAAAAAAGATCCCGACTGGCCCACAAACTGCCACCAAATCAAACAAATACAGTGGATTCATTCCATGACGTTGAGCAAATATCACACAAGATGTGATCAACCCAAGAATTCCACCGTGACTTGCCATTCCCCCCTTATTCACTGCCAAAACTCCCCAAAATGGAAAGTTAGAATCAAAACTAAGAAATAAATCTGGTGAATAAAACAAGCAGTAACCTAAGCGACCTCCAACTAAGACTCCAATTGCCCCATAAGTCACAAAATCACTGATTTGTTCTTGGGTGATGGAAGCATTTTGTCGACGGGTCAACCAAAGAATCAAATAATAGGAAAGAATAAAGCCGACCATGTAGGAAAGTCCGTACCATCGAACTCCGAAATCTCCAGATATTCTCCATAAAAAAGGACTAAAATCATGCAACACAAAATACCCCTTGATGAAAAATTAAAATTTTAATTAGGATCTTTCTTAAGATAGATATTTCATGGATATTTGGCAAAAAGAAAGGCAGAATCTTTCTTAGAGGTACATTATGTCAAAAAATCA
>CAZFSX010000424.1:0-2124 GCA_964522115.1 uncultured Pseudobdellovibrionaceae bacterium
CCTTGCGGCATTTGATGCAAAGCAAGCTCTAAATTTTTTTGCAACTTTTTCCACTGCAGCCAAGGAATTCCCGAGGACATGATTTCATTTCTCCAAAACTGAATTTCCTGCTGCGTCACTTCCAAGCGATCTTTTTTTAGAAATTCTCGCAATTCTGATTTCAGTTTTGTTGGCTGTTCCAAATACTCAAGAAGGACACTGGTCACCTTTCCCTCTTGCAAATCTCGACCCGTAAAAGATCTTCCCTTTTCTGGAAAAAAATCTAAAAGATCATCGCACGCTTGGAAACATCGTCCCCAAATCTGCAAATCGTCCCTCAATTTTTCCTGATCTTCCAAACGCATTCCTGATGCTCGTGCCATCCCCATCACTGGAGAAGAAATTAAAGCTCCTGTTTTCTGATCTACAATTTTGTCATAACGTAGCTTTAAAGACGCACTGTCTTGATCAAGATAGTTCTTCCATTGAAATTCAGCACTTTGTCCAGCAACTAAAATTAAAGACATCTTCGAAACTTCGTCTAAAAATTGAGAACGAACATCTTCGCTGATTTTGGCCTGAGCCAGAATTTGATAGGGTAAAATCAACCACGCATCACCCAAATTGACAGCCTGAGCTGCTCCATATTTGAACCAGACACTTTGATGACCACGTCGATGAGTATCTCCATCTTGGAGATCATCGTGAACAAGGCTTGCTTGATGAACGAGTTCACAAACCAAGGCCCAGATTTGAACGACAGGAGTTTGCAATTGAAAATATTGTCCCGCAGCTTGTGCTAATTTTGATCTAAATTGTTTTCCACCTGTTGACAGATGATATCGAGCTATCTGTATCAATTCTGGATCGCTCAATTTGTCCTGAACATCCCATAACTGAGAGGATACAGTATCCATAGACACCCCCACTGTAAACCAAGTTTCCTGATGTAGATCACCCAAACAATCAAATGGGAATTCCATTTTTTGTCAATGGAATCCTTCGACGCGAAACAAGTGACATGATCGCTATCGAAGAAAAAAAGTTTTGACAATAATGATGAATATCGCATGAATGTTTCCATGAAAGCAATCCAACTTCACCAAGTGTCCTACAGCTATGATCAGCTTAAGTCGAAGGCTCTTGATCGTCTTGATCTTTCCATAGGGACAGGAGAATGCGTTGCTTTATTAGGCCCAAATGGTGCTGGAAAATCAACACTGCTTCAACTCTTGACTGGACAATTGCAACTTCAATATGGGCAGTTACACATTTTTGATCAAACTGCGACGACAAAAAAAGCAGCAGAAAAATTGGGTTATTCCCCTCAAGAAGTTGAATTCCCAAAGAACTTATCTGTGTTAGAAGTACTTATTTGGGTCGCGTCACATCGTAACCAAAATCGAAATTCTTCTTTTGAAAAGATAATCATATCATTTCAACTTCAAGCACTGCTTCATCGAAAGTGCCATCAACTGAGTGGAGGGGAAAGAAAAAGGCTTTCTTTGGCCTGCGCTTTTTTAGGACAACCACCATTAGTCATTCTGGATGAACCCACGAATCATTTGGATCTTCAATCTCGTCAAAGTTTTTCTTCTTTTATCAAATTGGAAAAGAAAAAAGGAACATGTATTTTATTTGCTAGCCACTATATGGCCGAAGTCCAAGAAATGGCTGACCGAGTTTGCGTTCTGAATAAAGGACGTCTTTTGCAAGATACCACCCCAGATACTCTTTGTAAGAATTGGGGGATTCACAAGATCCAATTCCAGGCATCCCAATTGAACCTGATTGAAGAAGATGACATGAAGAATATGGTTCAACAGTGGGAAATTCATAATGATCAACATACTTTATGGAGTCATCAACCTGAGCTCTTCGTCCGTCAACTAGTGTTAAAAAATATTGATTTTTCTCAGCTGCAAATTGAAAAAGCCAATTTAGAAGATGTCTTGAAAACTATCTATCACCAGGATTCGCAAACATGAAATTGATTTTGAACCACCTTCGATATTTGTTTTTAGATCAATTGAGAGATCCTGTTTTTGTCGTAACTACTTTGATTTTCCCCTCCGCTTTCTTTATATTTTTTGCAATCCCTGAAGCAGATACTCTTGATAAAACTATTTTTTTATTTGGATCCTT
>CAZFSX010000425.1:0-2123 GCA_964522115.1 uncultured Pseudobdellovibrionaceae bacterium
CAACCGATTCCCTTAAAAAAAGAATCAGAACGACAATAAGACGTGACGAAGCTGGACCCAAAGATATTAAGTTTCAAAATATTTTGACCGAAAAAAAAGGGAATGAAATTTTCAAAAACCACTGACAAATTCATACCCAAAGAACTTCATCTTCGTGGAGGAGATGAGTTATCGCATGCAAGAACTTTTGTTGTTGTCTGGATGGTTGTCCTTCCTATTCTATTTTTATTTGGCTTCACTTACTATCATTACGGTGTCATGTATGTCGTCAAATGCATTATCGCTTCAGCGCTGATCGTTGGCATTTCAATGCCTATCTTCTATTTTACAAAGTCTGCTTTGATTGGAGTTAACATCTTGCTTTCCAGCGGACTCATTATTTTACTTATTGCCTCAACTGAAGTTGGAGGAATGAATGCTCCGGGTCTATTCTGGGTCACCGACGCCGTCCTTCTGAGCGCAATCCTGTATAGAATCAGATGGACAATTGGATGGAGCTTTATCTATGCAACAGGAATTCTTGTACTTGGATTTTCTAAATATTTATCCATCGAAATTCGTCACGAATTATCAGCAGAGCAACTGGCTTATGCCCGAATGGCTTCTTCATTAGGATCATTGCTTGTTATGCTCATATTAATTTCTACGTTTTTAAGAAGTCAGATTGAATTAAAAAAACAAATTGAAGAAAAAAACTTGGAATTAAAGCTCAGCTCAGAATCGAATACTCGACTCGTACGCATGATGTCTCATGACATTAGCAATTCTTTAACTGTTTTTGCATGGGGCATGCTGAACATTCGAATAAAACCGCAAGATACAGAAAAAGTACTAATTAAAATGCAGAATGCCTTGGAAAATGCCAGCGGCCTTGTAAGTCACGTTAAGGAACAGCAAGCAATTATTGCTGGAAAAAAATCCATCGAACTCGTAGCAACAAATCTTGCCGAACTGATTCAAAAAAGCGTGGAATTGCTTGAAAGTCAGTGCAAAACAAAAAGTATTGAAATTCAATTTAAACAACCTAAGGATCCTTCAATTATTTTGACTGAACCCACCAGTTGTCAAAATGTGATCATTAACAATCTTCTTACAAATGCTATTAAATTTTCACCAAAAAATTCAAAAATTCTTGTTCAACTTCAAGAAAATGACGATTACCATACAATGGTTATTCAAGATCAAGGCATTGGCATGCCCAAGGATCTGCTAGAAAAGCTATTTGATATTGGAGCAAAGACGTCTCGAACGGGCACTGCGGGTGAAGTAGGTACAGGCTTTGGAATGCCTTTGCTTAAGTCCTATGTGGAGCTGTTCGGTGGCCAAGTTGAAGTTCAAAGCAAAAATATAGCAGACTACCCATCGGATCATGGAACAGCCTTTAAGGTTCATTTTAAAAAAGTTGCTTGATTTGCCATTTTTAAAAAATCAGACAATTCGCTTGCCATGCTAATAAAAAATGATAATCACAAATGATGGCTATATTACGACGTTTTTTTCTGAAATACAAAAAACTTGGCTGGAAAGCTCTGCTTGGAATTCTGGCCTATTACCTTATTCGTGACATTACTCTTTATGTACTGATTCCCATGTGGATTGCTTCCAAGTTATAGTTTCTTACTTAACACTTTTTAATATTAACTTTTGTTTGCTTTTACGATCGGCTATTCACTTCATTTTTCATTGTCATTAGACTTCCTTCATGACGTAATGACTTATGAAGGAAGTCCGCCATGCTTGATAGAATTATTCGCTTTTCGCTTACCCATCGGCTTTTGGTCCTCACTGTTGGAGTTCTGATTACCATCTACGGTCTTTGGACCGTTCGACAAATGCCAATCGATGTTTTCCCTGATTTGAATCGGCCCACCGTAAATATTATGACAGAAGCTCCTGGGATGGCCCCTGAAGAGGTGGAAACATTTGTAACACTTCCACTTGAAACTGTGCTGAATGGCCTTCCTGGTGTCCAGCGAGTTCGATCCACCACGGGGATAGGTCTTTCCGTGATTTATGTCGAATTTCAATGGAACACAGATATCTACCGCAATCGACAACTCGTGGCTGAAAAACTTCAGTTGGCCAAAGAAAAACTCCCCAAATCCGCAACTCCAGTGATGGGC
>CAZFSX010000426.1:0-2109 GCA_964522115.1 uncultured Pseudobdellovibrionaceae bacterium
ACCCCATCGAGAATCCAAAAATTGCCATCACTGAAAAAGACTCACACATAATTTCTGCCAAGTTTTTAATTCAGAGAATGCCACTCAAAAACATCTTTGCTGATCGAGCCGCGTGGGCCCGAGAGGTGTATATAACAACAACGCCTTTAGGACCTGTCGAAAAACTTGGCCTTCAGTACGCAGCCCTGATCAAAGCAAAATACAAATGCATCAGTCCATCGACTTCAGATATTTTATCAGCTGGAAGACATAGCACAGAAGCTGCTTTTTTATTTGTTCAGCTGACTAAAAATGGAGAACGTGTCATCGAAAATCCAAATAGAAAAGTTGATAGCTTGTATAAATATGAAGCGGTGGCTCAGGTTGCATGCATTTTAGAAAAGACTTTGCGTTGAAGGAAGAAACCATACTATCGTTTTGCTTGGAACCACTTTGTCAAATGGAGGGATCATGACAAAACTTTTCCTTGCAGCGATCAGTGCATTCAGCTTATCCACCATGGCTATAGAATTGAAATGCAATAGTGATGACTTTATCAAAGAACATTATGAAGCCAGTCTGAAGGCCTATGAACCCGAACTGAGCGCCAGCAATGTCTCTACCTATGGCAAAGAATTGTGTGAACTGGATGCCGAAGCCGAAGAATTTTCATCCGCCTACATCCAAGCCATTGGAGCCATGGTGATGTACAACCCTAAGTTTTGTGTGGATATAGAAATGAAACCTCAATCCAAAGATTGTTTCATCAAAGCCAAAGAACGATTTGATGATATGCGGGCACAATGTGAAGAATTGCATCGACTAGGACAAAATCCTCAAGGAGCACGCATTCCTATTTTCAATACTCGTATTGCCTCAAAGTGCATGATTCCAGTTATTCTTGTGATCAAAGATTTTATTGATCATCCAGAACCACCTCCACCAAAAGATTCTCAACCAGAAGTTGTTGAGTCAAAAGGTCAAAGCTCTCAACCCAACCTTCACCAGGTTCAGCGTCAACTGAATCAGCTGCTGAATCGATAAAAACCCTTCGACTTCATCCACAGGATCCAGATTTCAAAGTCTGGATCCTTTTTTTTTATTCACTGAGAAAATTTCGTTTCGTCAATGTTGTCTATCTATTTTTGAGAGACAATTCCAAACAAGAAATTTGAAGATCTAAACGGCCATTTTGGTTACCCGTAAGGGTCAACTCTTTCAATTGCCCCATCTTTTGAATCAAATGAATTTTTCCTGATGTCCTTAAATTTCCATTCACATGCTCTGGACAAGATATGGTGATGTCCTCAACCTGATTGGAAGCGGGCACACTTTTTACGGATGGTGATGCACAATAATTGTAATTGGCAAGAAGTCGATCATGTGTCACTGCAAAGTTTGCAGATAAATTCCCCTTGGTTACAAAATACAAAGTGCCCTTCAAAACATTTTGAACCTCGACCGTGCAACCATCTTTATTTCCATAAAACGCAGACTGATGATTAAGAAGAGGAACTGTTGGCGCTTGATCCTGCTGAAATTCATCCGAAGCCATTGCCACCATCGAAGTCACCATTGCTGCCAAAATAACCGTGAAATGAGTTTTCATAAATTCTCCTTTTCTCTGGACACATCTTGATTGAGGTGTGTTTTGAAAGCTATCGAAGACGATGGACTGTTCCAAGAAAAATATATTCCCCCACTCAAGATTCATGAAATCTTGATAAAATGCAAAGAGAGCCTTCTTTGAATTCTAAGCAGTGGGTCCATTTTGCAGAGAAGAAATGCCCAGGATACTGAGTTCCACAATCACAGAAAGTGATGAAAGACAGTTGTCTGCAAGAAAACTCAAGAGCTAACTCTTTGGCAATCATTTCTCAAAATGACGAAACAAAAAAAAGACCCACGTTTTTTTCGTGGGTCTTAAGAAGTCTTTATCTTCGAAGGATAGAATACTTATTTCTTGTACCAAGTTCCTTGGCTTTCTGCCAATTTCAACAAAGGCGCCGTTGGACGCAAACGAGCTGCTTTGGCACTGTAGATTTTCAACTGATCTACAATGTATTTTGCTCCTAAACTATCTGCATACTTCAACAAGCCACCGCGGAAAGGAGGAAATCCTGTTCCCAT
>CAZFSX010000427.1:0-2107 GCA_964522115.1 uncultured Pseudobdellovibrionaceae bacterium
TTAAAATCCAAAAAGCCTTACGACGAACATTGAGATTTTCGTCGGGGTCATGGATAAATTTTTTCAATTGGGGAAGAAACTCAGGGTCCACATCTTTCGTCATCGTATTTTGAATGTGAAGATAGGCTAATTTATCCTGTTCATTTCCGTATTTCAGTTGGTAAGTCTTTGCTAAAAGTTCTGGTATGGAAGGGAAATCATCATGGAATAACTTCCAAGGTGGAGCCGAGAGAAGTTCAACGCCTTCGGAGGAATCTAAGGGCCGAGGTAAGACTCGTTGTAGGTAACCAGAATGTTTAGCGCGTGAAAGACCATCTGGAAATTTCATATTTGTTGGATGTTGACGAAAGTTTCGATAGCTAAATCGCTTATCCAAAGTAAGATGCTGAAGTAGATACTCTTGCAATTCTTTGTCATTGGATAAAACATCATCCCGATTTTGATTCAAATGCTTAGACATCGCTAAAGTATAACCTTGAGAAGCCATCATCTGTCGAAGGACTTCAATAAAAGTCAAAACCATAGGAATAGGGACGTTTTGAACTTTATCAATAAAAGCGATGTTTTCAACTTCGCCATGATTTGGCTTGGCTGTTCCTAAAACTAAAGTGATGACTCCGTTGCTGTAAAATTGATCATTCGTCAGAGTGAAATATTGGTAATTTGGATTGAGTGCGGTTTCCCAATATTCGCATCCAGAGCAATCTAATCCAAGATTGGATCGTTCGGGTGCTTCCATCAAAGAGAGTTGACGGATCCAGACAGAATCCAGTTGGACATTCGAGGGGTTGAGTTCTAAACTTAGTTCCATTTCACGCAAAAAGCGTTGACGAAATTTCTCATTTTCGTATTGAAAAGAAGATGCAGAGACAAGTTGGGATGCCCATCGATCAAAATTCGTACGAATCGTTATATTTTCAAAAATTTGATCTCGAAGCTGAAGATAGATCTGCAATTGACGGATGGGATCTTGGTGAGGATCCTTCAGATCTGGCAATTTGAAAAGAGGAAGTGTCAATGGCCAAACACGAAATAAATTGATCTGTGCTTTATGAATAGCATCCGTTGGTAGACCTTCCTTGGTGTATTTTACCATTAAAGATTTGAGGAGGTTATGAATGTGTCTAAGTCGATCGAATGCAGATTCTTTATTGGATTGCCACGAAGTCACAAATTTTTCTGGGAATTCAAAATTGGGATCTTCCAACATGATTTTCCATTCGTAGATATTTGCAATAGGGTTCAAGAATGGAGTCTTAAGTTTGATCATTGTTTGTCGAAAATCTTGAAGCAAGGTTTGCAATTTGGTGGTCATTTTCCAATTGCGTTTTTTGAAAGTGAGTTTTCCTAAGGGAAATTGTTTTTTTTGCAAATTCTGAAGACCATATCGAGAGACATATTCCTGCCATTTCAAGTCAGCTTCTGGATCACGGTATGGGTAGGGTGTTCCTAAAAAGCGAGCAAGATAGTAATGGAAAAATTGTTTTTCCTGAGGGTTGGAGACGTCAGGCAAATAACCACGAGAAAAGGATGTTGCTAAATGAAAAAAATACGATTCATGTTCTGCCACAGAGGTAAAGAGCAGGTTGCAGGAAATGGGTGATGCAGCACGGGATTCAACAGTATGACCGAGCCCACCTATCAGCCAGAGAAAAAATGTGAAGAAATGTGAAACATAAAATCTCATGCCCAGGGTTGTACCCACACAGCAGGTAAGAATCAAGGGAACTTTTACATCAAAAACTTAATGAATTCTTGATGTATTCAATTCTTAGCTCGCAGTTTTATCCGTGAAAGATTCTTCTAGTTCTTTGATCATGCTATCGAAAAAGGAATCCGCATGAACGACTCGAAATCCATTCGTTTTATCGTTGATTCGTCGAGTTTTTTCTAATGTTAGTTGAGTGTGTTTATCAGGACCAAATTGAATGCTGGTTTGAATCTGATCTGGAAGTTCTTGTTCAGACTCCACTGAAAAACCAGATGCAGACACATCTAAAACCTTAAGAGCCAATCCGCTGTCAAGATGAACTCCATCAAAGTTTACAAGATAGCGCGTTTGTCCAAAGCGTTTTTCATTCACGATATTTGCTTTTTTAAATGCCTG
>CAZFSX010000428.1:0-2101 GCA_964522115.1 uncultured Pseudobdellovibrionaceae bacterium
ATACTATAATTTTCTGTTCCCCCAAAAAGTTGACTTAAATATCGTCTGAAATTGAAGAGTCCATTCAAAAAATCAATTCTTTTAGGTTTCCTGTAATAATTCATAAGGACCTTATGCATTTCTGGGTAGTTTTTTTGAAAGTCTTCAAGATCAAGGACGTCAGATGATTGGCCTGACCGTTCTTTCTTCAACTCCTTCGCTAAGACAAAGGGGCTATTTCCATGAATTGAGTAGAAATCGTCCCCCTGCTTCATTGTTTCAAAAGAATGCCCAGTAAAAATAAAAGTTCGATCTTTTTGATCCGGATAGAAAATATCTGGATAGTGATTTTGTACAATATCGTCTCGCATCTGTTGCAAATCCTTTTGTGTCATTTGCAGAGAACGCATTTTTTGCGAAAATTCTCGAAAGGCTTCCAATTTTTCCCGCGGACTGACAGAGCTTGATTTGGGACTGAAATAAATACGAAGAAAATTGCGAAGATCATGATCCAATTCTGCTAATTGTCTCTCTTCAGATTTTGCAGATTCTTCAGTGGTCTGGTCTTGCTTGATCACTGAATCGAAGAGCTCTTGGCATGAAACTCCATCCCGTCTTTCTGTTTCATGCCCTGAAGATGCCCTAGCATAGGAATGCCATCTTCCTGCTGCCATAAACAGAAGCCAACAGATTCCTTTCCTGTACAAATGTTGGAATGATTCGTCTTTCATTTTCGCCTTTTACCTTCGAAATCGATGAGCAAAGGGGGTATTTACCATAAAAAATGCCAAAGGATGAATCAGAGAAACGAATGTTAAGATTTCTTCAATAAACAAGCCGATTGCCTTGAAAATTTTCCATCCTTATTCTGTGCACAATGAGCCTCACCCCACTCACTTCCGCCTAGACAAGCCCTTTTGAAGGCGCTAGACACAAGTTCCATTAGGTTTTCAATCCGGGGGAACTATGAAATTCATGATCCGACTAGTGTTGTGCTTATCCATACTGCAAACGCCTTATGTGCGTGCGGAATGGGAAGGGGAATCTGTGCTGGATAGCACTGTTAGTACTCCCACCTCTCGAGCAGCAGCTGTAAAAAAAATTCAAGAAATTCTGCAAAATGGAACGGCTGAACAGATAGAAATACTTGAAGAATTGGCACTGAATGCCGCTGAATCCATGGTGCAGAAAGCTCTTCCTGGAATGGAGCTTCAGGACATCATTGCTCATCTTTCAGATCACATGGCTGAAGATATCCTGCGCCAACTTGAAAATCGCCAACTGGCAAATAAAATGATCCAGCAAAATGAATCCAGAGCTCAATCGCTGGATACTGGTGCTGCAAGTTTTTACCCAGAATCTCCTATGGCAGATCGAATGGCTTCTCATAAAATGTTTCCAAAAATGGTTGATCAATTGATTACCCAATTTATTTTAAAGCAAGAATTGAAAGACAACCCAAAGTATCTTCAAACAGAAACTGGTAAAAAAAGGTATCAACATCTTCGCCTTCTGTTTTTACAAAAACAATCTTCGACTCCAGGCTTGCCTGCGGAGAGAATTGCGGCCTATCCCTTGTTTCAAAATACCAACATGGGATCATCACCCAATTTAGATGGCAACCTACCCTTTTTACGTGACTACATGGACACTCTGGCTGATGAAACGGCAGTGAGTCTTCAACTTGCCTATCTCGCTCGCCAAAAAGAGCAATGGGCTAAGGCTGCAGAATACACTCATCGTGCGCAAACATTTGTCGCTGCGGCTTACCTTGCAGCAGGCAATCATCGCGGTGATTATGAACAAATTCAGCAGCAACAATTGAAGATCAGCGCCCTATTTCTTATCGGTAGTTATCTTTCTAAGGCCTTCGAAACAATGTCACAATCAACTCCCGAATACATTTCAACAATTATAGCGGGAACGTCTATTCTTTCATTAGTTCTGGCCCTTCAATCTTATATACAAAGAAATCGTATTGACAGTCTTTCCCGAACAACAATTCCTTCCGACCGATACATCTATGTCTATAGTTTTGCATTGAGACCCGAAGAACAACAACCGAGTGGAACTCTCAATGCAAGTCGTATTGATAATATGGTTCTTCAAATAGGTCTTCAAG
>CAZFSX010000429.1:0-2087 GCA_964522115.1 uncultured Pseudobdellovibrionaceae bacterium
CTATGATCGAACTTAAGAATGTGACTAAAAACTACGAAACCGGAAAGACTTTTGTTGAGGCACTCAAGGGAGTGAGCTTCACATTCAAGAAATCTGATTTTGTTTTAATTCGCGGCCCCTCGGGATCAGGTAAATCGACGCTATTGAATATTGTGGGTTTACTTGATAATCCCACCGATGGTGAGGTGTACCTGAACGGTCAAAAAGTTAGTTATGCTGATTTTGATGAACTGGCTACTCTGCGATCAAGAACTATTTCCTTCATCTTTCAATCATTCAATTTAAATCCAGTTTTGAACGTTGAAGAAAATGTAATGGTTCCCCTCATGATTCGAAAGGACATTTCTCACGAGGAAAAAAAACGTCGGGTAACTGACTGGATAGTGAAGACGGGGTTGTACGAGCATCGGCATCACCGGCCCGATGAACTTTCTGGGGGGCAAAGGCAGCGTGTGGCCATCGCCCGTGCCATGGTCACAGAACCTGAAATTGTCATCGCTGATGAACCGACTGCAAATTTAGACTCGAAAACCACGCGTTCGATTCTGGAATTCATGCGACAACTCAACGAGGAGAAAAAAGTCACTTTCTTGTTTGCTACTCACGACCCTGTTCTAGACGAATATGCAAAAACAAGAGTCCAAATCAAGGATGGTATTTTGAGTGTGGTTACAACATGATGAAATTGTTTTTCATCGGTCTAATCATTTCGGTTACACTTTCTGGACAAGCAAAAGCTGTTCAATTTGAGGGGTTTGAGTTTCCCCAAGAAGTCAAAGTAGAAGACGAGAAATTGGCTCTGAATGGCCTGGCCCTTCGAAAGGTGCCTTTTTTAGGAATTCGTGTCTTGGTCGCTGGATTTTATTTGCCTCAGCCTGTTTCTGAACCTTTGGCAATTGAAAAGATGGCAGGGCGAAAACAACTTCGCCTTCATTTTTTAAAAAACGTCTCAGCTAAAACCATCGCGACGACTTGGACCGAGGAATTGATGAAAAATTGTGTAACTTCTTGCCCTGAAATTAAAGAGAAGGCTGCGGGACTGGAAAGACTCATTTCTGATGTCAAAAAGAGTGACCTTTTGGCAATTACTTTTGAAAAGGACCGGCTGATTTTTCAACTTAATGGTCAAAAGGAAGGTTCGATTGATGGACCGGAGTTCGCTTTGGCGTTTTTACGAATTTGGATCGGTGATAGCCCGATCAACGAAGATTTCAAAAAGGATTTACTAAAACAATTCAACTTATTGTGAACGGGGTTCTTGAGTGTGCCCAGAAAGAAAATTGTGAAAAAATTAAATCATCAAAGACCACTATGGATTTACGTGTTGGCTGCATTTTTAATATTGTTCGGCCTTTTAACAATTAAAGAGGGTGGTTCAGTTTTGTTTTTTGACTCTACCGCAAAAGCTGAGGCTGGCAATTATGTGCCCTTTGTGTTGTGGTTTAACTTCCTCGCGGGTTTTTTCTATATCGCCGCAGGTATAGGCGTTTTTATAAGTGCAATTTGGACCAGACGCTTGTCCCTTATTATAGCAGGATCTTCCGCAGTAATTTTAGCGGCACTCTTAGTGCACATATTAGCTGGTGGACTTTACGAGACCAGAACATTAATTGCGATGACACTCAGGGTCTCCATTTGGGCGTTTGCATCCTTCCTATTAATAAAAAATAAGCATTTACAACAAAGGAGTCATACGTGAGCACGAGAGGTTCAATTAAAGACATGGTCCTATACAAAAAAGAGGGCAAATCAATCAATGTACTCTTTGCAGAAGGCTTCAAGGCCGTGGGCATTGGTTTATTGGCAAATCAAAAGCTTGAAAAACACAGCACCGCGACACCAGCATTTCTGTTGGTCTTGGAAGGAAGTGTTGAGTTCCAGATTGATGGAACGAAGTGCATATTGAACAGCCAGGACTTTGTTAAGATCCCACCAAGTCAAGAGCACGAAATTACTGCTTTAGAAAACTCAAAAATGATATTAATAAAATAAGGAGACGGAAATGTACGGAAAGAAAAATATAGTTGTTGGATTGTTCATTATGGCCGGTTTTATGCTTTATGGATTTTTACTTATTTATTGGCGAG
>CAZFSX010000430.1:0-2086 GCA_964522115.1 uncultured Pseudobdellovibrionaceae bacterium
TTGATTTAAAAACTCTTCCGTATTGTCAGGAAATGTGGCCGCTTCTTCCTTGTTAAAACCAGGGACAATGGCATCTGCAGCCAAAGATTCAGCAAAACCGGCAGCCAAATTCAACAGAACACCATTTCGATTGGGAACCCAAACTTTTTCTGCTGTTTGCAGAGAGGTCTTTAAATCATCCATCTGGATCTGATCAGCCACAGGAATATCTTTCTGAGTATCCAATAAACTGCTCTTCCCCCAGGACTTCATCCACTTTAAATCAATCACTTGATGAGGAATTTTTAAATTTTGACAAAGCTTCTGTGCATGGGAAATTTCTTGAACTGCGGCGCGCTGACCATAATCAAAAGTCAGAGCTAAAACAACTTGCCCCTGTTTCTGAGCTGCATACAAATTCACTGTTGAATCTAAACCCGAGGAAAGTAAAACAACATACTTTTTCATCACTCAACTCCCTGTGCTGTCCTCATATCTTTCAGTAACATTTGCAAATTTGATTTGCCTCCGAAATGGTTCCACTGAAGCTCTCCTAATAGATCCACAGGACCTTGCATCAGCTGCAAGCTTTCATCCTTGGATCGTGGCGAAAACATCAGGACTTCCATTTCTTGTCCATGCACCTTCGCTTTTAAATGTCCTCCACGAAGTTCTCGAGGTTCCCGCAACTGACAATTTCTCAGTAAAAAAACGGGCTGCACAAATCCTTGCCCCCAGGGTCCTAAAAAATCCAACCATTTCATCAAAGATTTTTGCAAATCATGGGCTTGAACTTCCACATCATAAAAAGATTCCAGGACGGTTGGTTCCCCAGAATGACCAACGACAGAGCTTTGAAAACGATCCGTGAGAAATTGAAAAAATAAATCCCAATTTTGTTCCTTCAGTTCAAAACCAGCTGCCGCGGGATGACCTCCTGATCTTTCCAAAATATTCATTTCTGAGGCTGGAAAATATTCCAAAATATTGCCCCACCGATCAAAGGGAATCCTTGCACTTCCTGCAATTTTCCCCTGCTCATTCAAGCTTCCCACAAAGGCTGGACACTGAAACTGCGAGGACAATTTTGTGGCGACAAGACCAATAACACCCTTGTGAAAATCCTTCGAGTAAATAGCCACAAAAGGTGGATTTTTTAAATGCTGAAGTTCTTGCTGAGCTTTTTTTTCAGCCACCGATTGCAACTCCACTCGGTGCTCATGGACTTTTAAAATATCCAAGGCCATCTGGTGCGCTCGATCGGGATCTGTTTCCAAGAAAATTTCCACAGGCAGGTGGGAACTTTCCAAGCGACTCAAAGCATTCAGCTTTGGAGCCAACCGAATCCCCACATCCTGAGCGGTCAGAGGCCGACCCTGTAGTTTTAATTGCTTCATGAGATGAATCAATCCCATACGCTTGGTCTTTTCTAACTCGACCAAACCATGCTTCACCAGCAGGCGATTATCTTTGATCATCGGCACCATGTCGGTCACTGTCCCAATGGTGAAAACATCTAAAAGACTTTTCAAATCCATGGATTTTGAATCAATTTTATTTTTCTGAACCAATCGCTTTTTCAGAGCTCGCGCCAAGTAAAAGGCAACTCCAACACCACTTAAATAACCAAGCCCCGAGGTATCATCTTTACGATTGGGATTCACAATGGCCAAAGCCTTTGGCAAACCTTCCGTGGGACTTGCCTGATGATGATCAGTGATCATCACATCCAAGCCAATCTCCTCCGACTTCTGGCAAGCAGCAAAGGCTGTAATTCCCACATCCACAGTGATCAAGAGGCTCACGCCTCGGGCCTGAATTTCTTCCACAGCATGGGCATGAAATCCATACCCTTCGGTCAAACGACGAGGTTGATAATAACTGACCTTGGAAAATCCAAGATCCACCAAGGCCTTTTGCAATAAAGCAAGACCGCTGGTTCCATCCAAATCAAAATCCGCATAAATACAAAGATGTTCCTGTTGATCAAAGGCTTTTTCTAAACGATCAACAGCCTTATCCATATCCACAATGGTCATAGGATCTGCCAAGGAATCGAGTTGAGCCTCCAGAATATTTTTTAAATCAGAGGACGCACTCATGCGCT